>CALWAR010000061.1 GCA_944375765.1 uncultured Mediterraneibacter sp.
GAAGTCTCAGACACGGTAAGGAAACAATAACTTCTGATGGAGAGGGAATCCCTCCTTCAGTTATTCATTTAGACTTTGTAACTATTAACCCGTAGTCATTATTGACTACACCATTATTATACTAGGATGTGTTACCATGCCATTCCTGCAGCAGAACAAAGAGTATACCATTGATGATATCTATGCCCTGCCGGACGGACAGCGGGCGGAACTGATCGACGGACAAATCTACTATCAGGACGCTCCCGACTCGAGGCATCGTCAGATCCTTTTATCTCTGAGTCAGATTATCGCCCGATATAGCGATTATAAAAGCGATTACGATACATGCAAAGCACCATTTTTTATTTCTCTAAACGCCGCCGGAATTGCCCCATTTGCCGTTTCATTTGGTGCAGACAACAAAACATGCATCAAGCCAGATATAAGCGTCATATCGGCAGATAACGGGCTCACCGATGGGATCTGTACTGGTGTTCCTGGCTGGATCATTGAAATTGTATCCCCTGGCAGCAGGCAGACAGACTATTTCACTAAACTATTCAAGTACCATGATGCAGGGGTTCGTGAATACTGGATTGTTGATCCTGAGAAAGACAGAGTTACTGTATATGACTTTGAAAAAGAGGACGTTGCTGAGCATACATTTTATGATTCCATAGAGTCTGGAATCTATAAGGATCTGACCATTGATTTCAGTTTATTAAAGATCTAAGCCCCCTTGCGTATTTTCCGCATGTATGCTATATTAAAGACACAAAAGGAACAACCGCCCACAAGGGGTTGACCTCGACAAGATTGTAATAGAATTACCACCCTGAAACCGGCCAAAGTTTAGAGGGTGGTTTTCTATGCCTTAAAGCACTATCTGATAAACGTAAATACGAATGTCAGCAATGCCAGAATGAACATTCCAAAAGCCATAAGGTCTTTAAAATCAAATGGTTTCTTGTCCATTCAAGACGTTCAATGACCCGAGAAGCTGCTCATATATTTGCCGAGAAATTACATGTTGACGAAGATTATTTGCTCGAGACCAGTGAATACAAAACCTCTGAGGAAATGCACTTATTTATAAAAAGTAAAGGAATGCAAGATATGAGTGGTGTTCTTAATTACCTTGAATCTATCGGGCTAAAATTAAAACCGATTAATTCTTTAGAATGCCCCTTAACCTCATTATATAAAAACATAGATAGCCTATCTCCTTATATTGATCCATCTTCATTAGAACAATTAAAGCAGAAATATGATTTCACACTTGACACGAAAGATTTCTATAAAAAATATTATTTTGAATATTGTTCAGTCAAATTATCATCTATGCTTCCTGACGCTCCTTTTCTAAAAATAAATGATCTTACAAAAGGCGCGTTAACCCTGCCACTTTCAGATTACGCACTAGGCAACATTTACAGTGGCTCAAATAATATTATAAAAGAAAATTATGATATATCCATTTACTTCGAGGTATATTATAAAGGGGATTTAGTAAAAACTCTTTCAGAACATGAATTACAAGACTTTGTTAAAATCTTAGATTCCTATACTATTTGCACCATAGAAAATCTTCTTCTCAAATGAACCCTAAAAAGCACCCTGTCCTCCACGGGATAGAGTGCTTTTTATTTCATTGTGGGTAAATTGTGGGTACGGCTTGAATTTCATCTCTATACATGCTATACTATCCCACGTTGCAAAGCCCACAAAAACCAAGGTCTATCGGGCTTGCCGCCGATTCCCGGCGTAAAGGGAAGACAGAAAAGCCTTCCACCGGAAGCCTTTCCTGTCCGCTTAGGCGCGAGTGTTCGAGACCTTCCACTCGTAAAACAAAACTAAAGGAGAACAGAAAAATGAAAATGTTTGTTCAGAACAAGGTGCTCTTCATGGCACAGGCGGCTATGATCGCAGCGATCTACGTCGTGCTGACACTGCTCGGCGCGTCATTCAGTTACGGAGAAGTTCAGGTCCGTATTTCAGAGGCTTTGACCATTCTTCCGGTGTTTACCCCCGCAGCTATTCCAGGTGTATTTTTAGGATGCCTGATCAGTAACATCCTCGGAGGATGCATCCTCCCCGACATTATCTTCGGAAGCCTCGCTACTTTGACCGGAGCTGTATTTACATGGATGCTGAGAAACAAGAGCAGATATCTTGCTCCGCTCCCTCCTGTCATCGCAAATATGATTGTTGTACCGTTTGTGTTAAAATACGGCTACATGGTGCCGCTTCCGATTCCGTTCATGATGCTGACCGTAGGCATCGGAGAGGTGATCTCCTGTGGAGTGCTCGGTCTCATCCTGTATACGGCGCTGAACAGATACAGAGGGATCTTATTCTCCAAAACGGCAAACTGATGAATACAAAAGTACCGGTCGTGCAGGTCACACCGGTACTTTTTCTTTCTCATGTTCTTTATCTATTGTATATAGCCGATAAATACATTGCCGCTCTTCTCCATACGCTCTGACATCGTCCCCACACCCGTCGTATGCTTTCCACCGTCTTCAGGATCAATGTAGGTGATATCTGTCGTAGTATATCCGGTCAGCAGTACCGCATGATCCGTGTCGAGCAGGGCGATCACCGGGCAGCCTCTGTTTATCACATAGAGCACCTGATCCAGCTCGCATCCCGTCAGGTCGATCTGATGGGCGCCATACCGCTCCATATATCTCTCGCACGCCTCCAGGGAGGTCTCGTCGCCCCCTGCGGAGAACGCCGCTGCATCTGTCGAATAAACCAGATCTCTGTTGCCGCGTTCCCAGACATACTGCTGGTTGGAGGAGATGACCACCCCCGAGACCTCATTTGCCCTCTGCACTGCATAACCTGCTTTGTCATAGATCGCGATCAGCTCGCCCATGCCGTATACATAGAACTTCTCGCTGCTGTCGCCGCCGCTCAGTGTTATGGTGAGCGGTTCTCTTGATACGATCTGGCCCGGCCGTACGAATCCCGGAGCCGTATCTCCCAGTCCGTCTGCAAATGTCAGTCTCACCTGGGTTTCCATCATATCGGTCGTATAAGTCTCCAGCGTGACCGAACTGTCCTGACGTTCCTGGTTATTTGTGATATATTCCTGCGCAGCGGCATTATATACGCCTCCGGATTTCACAACTCTGTTGAGGGTGAGCAGATTCTCCTCTATCAGGATATCTGTTGTATAGATATTCTGATCTTCAAATGTATACTCTGCTTCTACTCTATTTTCAGAGTTCCTTATCTCTATCTCATACATCGGGCTTATCTCCTCGCCCGAGACACTGACGCCCGCATCGCCGGGACGGACTTTCCCGAACACGAAGTCACCGTTGATGAATCCCAGAGGGCGGACGCCCTCTCCCTCTGCGGCGTCTATCGTATACGTATCTCCGCTCCTTAAGTTCATGACGCTGATGGCGGACAGGACGGCTCCGGCTTGATCGTCAGATCCTCCTGTAGTCTGGTACGCCATCTGATGACCGTCGTCAGAGACTGCATACTGATCCTCTGACAGTCCTTCTGCAAGGACAGTCTGCTCATCCTGATCCAGATCGATCTGATAGAGCGTTCCGTCAGCAAGCACGTAGAGCAGAGAACTGCTGTGATTATAATATACCATCTTTCCAAGTTCATCCGCAGCTATGGCATAGGACTTTGTACTCGGTATAAACGCTTTCTCTTCGATCACATTGCTGTCTATACTGAAATAATAGATCCCTACGCCCACCTGTCCCTCATGGGATCCGCGGTTCATATAGCCGTAGACCGCAAAAGCCAGATTACCGCTGTTATCCATGCTGATGATCCGCACGGCATGCTGATCGTTCTTTCCCCGCATGTCGCGCCCCTCCTGGTCGGAAAAGCTGAACACCTCTGTCAGTTCATCTTTCTCACCGTTATAGAGCCAGAGGTTTCTCTCCTGGACAAATGCAGCTATCGTCTCATCGTCGTTCGTCTCATACTGGATATCGTCGGAAGCAATCCCGAAAAGAAATCCTTTCTCATCGATCTCATAGCCGTTTCCCTGGAAGATCTTCTCCATATCTCTGTTGTAATCCAGAAGGTAGATCGTATCTACAAGAAAACGCACACGGAAGAACTCTTTCACATTATAGAGAGCCGCTTCGCCGTTCTCATCCTGGCAGGACACCTGATACTTTGCCAGGACAGAAGTATACACTGTGTTGCTCTCTTTGATGCTCCATTCTATACTGCCGACAATTTCAGGAGAAAGGTCTCCCCACTGAACATGTGTGATGTTGGAATGGATATTGACGGTCTGATACGTTGTGTTGTCGCTCTGTTCATTTGGCTCAAGGTGGCTGTCGATGGTCTCCGTATCTGTCTTACTGATTGCATTTTCATGAAAATCCACTGCATATTCAAGACATGCTGCCGTCGTCAGATCTGTCGGATCTGCGATCCTCGTGTAATATCCGGCCGTCTTGTCGCCAACAGTAAGACTTACCTTGAGCACAGCCTCGCGCATCTCATCCGACAGGATATTTCCGAGGTCTAACGTCACCTGCTCTCCCGCAGCAGGAACGTCCGCCTCCCTTTCTGTATACTTATCTTCTCCGTCCAGGGAGTATACCTCGTAACGGATACCGGATATCTCATTTTCATTTGCCTCAATATTCATGGCCAGTGTGCCGTTCGCATCCAGAGGTGTGATCGTATCCCTCATAGCGGTTATATCCATATCCTGCACATAGCCGAAGAGCGGATTCACTTCCCTGCCATCCACTGTGAATGATACCCGTGGAAGTGTTGGTGAACCCATATTCACTATGTCATCGTCTGTCCCGCTGTTTATGATCACGCTGCTTATCACAAGCGCCGCAACAAACACAACGAACAGCACCGCTGCCTTGATGAGCCTTTTCTTCATCATTTTTATTTATTCTCCCTTATATCTGAAAGCAGGCGTCCCAAAGTCAGATCCGCCCGCAAAAAACTGTTCACATTTTTTAATATCTGTCTCAGCTTTCTCCGATCTCAGTCCGTCCGCGCCTCTTCTTCCCTCCCCGTCCCGTTTTACCGCGCGCAGCAGTATATTCTTCGGAGTGTGTTCCATGTCGATGAATTCGAGCGCCTGCGTATCATATCCCATGGATTCAAGATACTTTGCACGCAGTCCGTCGGTGACAAGCGCGGCAAAACGCTCTTTCAGGATCCCATAGTCCATGACCGGAGCGAGCAGCTCCTCCGCTGTAAAGTAATGTTCTTCCTTTTTGGCCCCGTATTCGTCCGCACTGCCGTCTGAGAACTGTCCGTTAAGCTCGTGCTGGCAGCATGGAACCGAGAGGATCACTTTCGCATTCCATCCCACCGCTTTTGCCAGGGCATAGTCCGTAGCCGTGTCGCACGCGTGGAGCGTGACGACCATATCCACCCGGTCAACGCCGTCATAATCCGCAATATCCCCTACGAGAAACTCCAGCTTCTCATACCTGTATCTCTCTGCCAGCATCTTGCAGCGGTCGATCACATCTTTTTTCAGATCCAGACCGATGATACGTATATCATAGTGTCTCAGCTCACGCAGATAATAATACATGGCAAATGTAAGATAGGACTTCCCACATCCGAAGTCAAGTATCGTAAGCTCCCGGTCTCTGTCAAGCTGCGGCAGGACGTCTTCTATAAATTCCAGAAAACGGTTGATCTGGCGGAATTTGTCTGCTTTCGCCTTTATGATCTTCCCTCCGTCAGTCATCACACCGAGTTCTCTTAAGAACGGAACCAGAGTCCCCTCCTCCAGTATATAGCGTTTCTGCCTGTCGTGGGAGAGATCGGCCGCCCCGGCTTTTTCTCTGCGGCGTTTCTTCTTGATGGTCGCTTTCCCTTTCTTGCTGATCAGGACAGAGTATTCTTCATCCACCGTCTCGATCTGCATCTGGCGGAAGCGGCGCGCGCAGATAAGGAACTCTTCTTTCGCTTCTTCTCTTCTCAGATTTTTGTGAAACGCCTGCTTTTCGGTAAAAGACTCGAACTGAAAGAAGAGCCCGCCTTTCTTCTCAAGAGGACGCACTCTCACCTTTATTATGCCCTCTTTTTCCCGTGGATTACTTATGACCGCACGGATAAGTTCTCTATTTAAAACTGTATCAAGCAGTCCTGCTATCCTTTCCATATATACTCCGTTTCTGCCATTTCTTCTAGGATCTCGTGCCCGGCGCGTACACTGCTCTTGTCCGCTCGCCGTCGTCAACGAGCTCTACATCCGGGAAGCTCTGGATGTACTGTTTGAACTGCGAGAATCCATAATCTCTTACTTTAAAATCGCCGTATTTTATCCTGATCCGGTTTCCAAGGGCGCTGAGGGCGATCCCGTGCCTGCCGCCGCCCCTTATCTGCTGGAGGATATATTCCTCGAGCATCTCTTTGCGGCTTTTATCCTCGTACAATGTCACAGAGACTTTCGTTCCCTCCTGGATGAGCTTCAGTTTCGGCAGCGTCTCCAGGAATTTTGAAAGAAGGCTGTATCCGTAGCGCCGCACGTCAAAGTCCGGATAGAGTTTGACCAGACGGCTTCCCACTTCGCCCAGCCCGGTTTCCCTGTCATCATTCTGGTTCTCCGTGATGATCTTAACCACCGCCTCCTCGATCTGCCCCTTGGAAACTGCGGTCATTTTCTTCTGTTCTTTTCCGTGGACATGATGGACTGTACTTTTATCTTCGCGTTCGTCTTTATCCATAGTGCTGTCCTCAAGAAGCAGTTCCAGTTCTGTAAATATGTCACAGGCTTTGCGGAACGGAGACGGTGTCTTGGCTTCCCCCATACCGATGACTGTCTTACCGCTCTCCCGCAGACGGCTGGCAAGCCGCGTAAAATCACTGTCGCTGGATACCAGGCAGAACCCCTCCAGCTCGCTCGCATAGAGCATATCCATAGCGTCGATGATCATGGCGGAATCCGTTGCATTTTTCCCGTGCGTATAGCTGAACTGCTGCATCGGTGTTATCGAGTTCTGGAGCAGCTCTTCTTTCCAGCTCGCATTGTTTGTTCTTGTCCAGTCTCCATATATCCTTTTATAAGTAACATTTCCATATTTTGAAAGTTCATCCAGTATCGGCTGGATGTATTTTGCAGATACATTGTCTGCGTCGATCAGAAGCGCGAATCTGTCTTCCATGTCATATACTCCTCCCCCTGCATGTTCTTCCAGCAAAAACCGCCGTTTTCATATATCATATAACTGTGCGCCGAGCCTTCTTTCGGGATCGATACAGATCCCGGATTCAGATATCTGTGAGTCTTCCCGTCCCCGTCGGTGAACTCATCGCACGCCGGTATATGGGTATGCCCGGTAAGAAAGATATCCCCTCCTTTGAGCGGAGGCAGATGCTTCAGATGATACACGTGTCCGTGAGTGGCAAATATCGTGACCGTCCCGCCGCTCTCTCCCGGCAGTTCCAGCAGACAGTAGTCCGCCATGACCGGAAAGTCCAGCACCATCTGGTCTACCTCCGTATCACAGTTGCCCCGGACACAGAGCAGATTCTCTTTCTGCCCGTTGAGCATGGCAGTCACCTCTTTGGGCGCGTACCCTTTCGGAAGATCATTTCTGGGGCCGTGGTACAGGATATCTCCCAGTATCAGCAGCCGTTTTGCCTTTTCTCTTCTGAATGCATCCAGCATCTGCTCACAGTAGGATGCAGAACCGTGGATATCTGATGCGATCATCAATTTCATAACTTATCTGTCCTGCCTTTCTATTTCGATCCCGTTTGATCCTTAACCTTTATCTTAACACACCGGATTTTTCTTGTAAATCACCCCTTGATATTGGTGCTATATTATAAGTGTAACAAAAAACACACTTGACAATATCTGTTCGTTTACACGAAGTTGAAAGCTGCCAGGCGTGATTCAGCCAGCGTTGTCAGTATTTTGTGACAGAAGATAATTGCACTCCTATCAAATGGCAATTCTCATAATTTGATTTTCCTGCTTTATCTTCAGAATCTGACTTATCCGCGCCTTTATGCTTTTTTCGCTCACAGCCTGGAGCCTCTAAATATTTTTGCCCGCCTAATTTCGCAATACCAAATTCTCGTGGAATGTCACTGTCAGTAGAGCCATAGAACGGTTTTTCCTCTGCTCTATAATCGTCTGGTCCAAAATCAGTTATATTATTATTGACTTTATATGGGGTAATAAATCCGTGTATATTTTTATCAACGCACTTTTCTAAGCCTAAAATTTTTAATTGCGGGAATTTTACCCATACTGCTTTACTAATGTGCCTGTCTTTCTCATCAAGACATTTACAGAGAGATTCCCGCTTCCAGCCATAGCAGTGTAAGTTACCGTCAAAAAATGAATCGGCGGGATATCTTTTCCCCCAATGGTAAACTATAATTTTCTCAATATCAGATTCGTGATCCAGGATCGCATTATCCCAGATTTCAACAAAACAATAATCTCCCTTTTGTGCTTTATGTATAAAACCGTTATCAATGGAAAGCTGATCCTGTTCTTGTTCTGTAAATTGCTGAGCTGTATATTGGCTCATCCATAGCTTTGATCCCGAATCCTTTACAGTTTTCAGCAGGTTTTTACGAAGAATACCGCTGCGTCGCTGTCTTCGTTGATTAAACGAAAGACCATTGCAGTTATCAATTGCTAAAACTAAAATCATTTTGTACTTCTCCTCCTTAGATAGTCAAACTGACCAGCAGAATGAATCAATAAGGGCGGATCAGTCGTAATGCAACTGCCGCCCCGCTAATGTAGTGTTAATGTAGTGTTATTGTGCAAATCCTTTCTGGAAATATTCCGCACAAATTTCTATATTTTGCTCTTCATTTTCCGCTCAGTCATCCGCAGTATCTACCTGTACCACACCGCCGCCTCATATGGCTTCATGTTCATCGTGCCATCTTCTGCAATCTCAGTGTTTTCATAATTCCCCAGAACTTTTTTAAATCCTTTAAGTTCCGGCGCGTCTTTCCACTGGTATTCTTTCCCGTAGAAATTGGCTGTCACGATCAGTTCGTGGCCTTCATAAGTCCTGCGGTATGCGAATACAGACGGATCTTTCTGCGCCAGCGGCTCAACGTCTCCGTAAGCGATAACGTCGGACTCTTCGGAATCTTTTCTGAGGGCGATCAGCCTCTGATAATAGTGGAAGATGGAATCTTCATCTTTCAGCTGGTCTGCCGCGTTGATCCTGTCATAGTTGCTGTTCACAGCGATCCACGGCCTGACGCCGTCCTCTGATGTGAAGCCGGCGTATCTGGAAGCATCCCACTGCATCGGCGTGCGTCCGTTGTCACGGGAGTGGATCTGGATAATGCGCAGGGCGTCGGAGGCCGGGAGGCCTTTATCCTGAAGGATCTGGTAATGGTTCAGGCTTTCTACATCTTTGAACTGCGAGATGTCTGTGAAGTCTGTGTTTGTCATGCCCAGCTCCTCGCCCTGGTAAACATACGGTGTACCGCGCAGACAGTGGATGATGGTTCCGAGCATCTTTGCTGACTCTTTCCAATATTTTCCCTCGTCGCCAAAGCGGGATACGACACGGGGCTGATCATGGTTGCACCAGAACACAGCGTTCCAGGCGTCATGCTCCGCCATCTTTGTCTGCCACTCAAAGATGATGTCTTTGAGTTTCTGGAAATCTGCAGGCACAAGCACCCATTTTTCATTGCCCATAAAGTCTACTTTCAGATGATGGAAACTAAATACCATGGACAACTCTCCTGTCTCACGGCCCGCATACTGATAGCAGTTGTCGATGGTGGTGCTGGACATCTCGCCTACTGTAACAAATCCGTCAGCCTGCCCGAATGTTGCGTCATGCATCTCTTTCAGATACTGGTGGATCTTCGGACCGTCAGTATAGAATCTGCGCCCGTCGCCGATATCGTCGTCCTCATAGCATGCCTTGCTGATCAGGTTGATCACGTCAAATCGGAATCCTTTGACGCCTTTCTCCATCCAGAACTTCAAGATCTTCCGGATCTCTTTTCTGACATTTTCATTTTCCCAGTTCAGGTCCGCCTGTGTCACATCAAACAGGTGCAGATAGTATTCATCGAATTTCTCTACATATTCCCATGCGTTTCCGCCGAACTTGCTCTCCCAGTTGGTCGGAGGTCCGCCGTTGTCCCTGCCTTTACGGAAGATGAAGAAATCTTTGTAGTACGGATCGCCTGCCATGGCTTTTTTAAACCACTCATGCTCTGTCGAGACATGGTTGAACACCATGTCGAACATCAGGCCCATCCCCCGCCTATCTGCTTCCGCGATCAGCTCTTCCACATCTTCCATCGTTCCGTATCCGGGATCGATATTATAATAGTCCGCCACGTCATATCCGTTGTCATTCTGCGGAGATACGAAGAATGGAGTAAGCCAGATATAATCAACACCGAGCTCTTTTATATAATCAAGTTTACTGATCACGCCGCGCAGATCTCCAAGGCCGTCTTTGTTCGTATCACAGAATGATTTGGGATAAATCTGATATACCGTACTTTTTCTGAAATCTTTCATAGTTTTACAGTCCCTGTCCTTTCTTTAATTTACCAGCACCGTGCGCCGTGCCCCGGCTGAGACGACAGCTCTTTGAAGCACGGCGCGCATGTTTTACTATATATTAAACTATTAATCCCAGGAGATCACCGTCGTCTCTCCCGCTTTTGCATCTATGCCGGAATGCATCTGGATATTGGCAGCGCTTCCCTCTGCGGTCACGATCAGCATTGTCGTACATGGATGTCCGGCTGCTTTGATCTTCTCAGGATCGAACTCGATGAGTTTCTGTCCTGCTTTTACATGGTCGCCCTCATTTACAAGAAGCTTAAATCCGTCTCCGCCCATATCGACTGTGTCAACGCCGACATGGATCAGAAGTTCCAGCCCGTTTGGAAGTGTCAGGCCGCACGCATGGCCTGTATCAGCCATTACAACGCTGACGTCGCAGTCTGCTGGAGCTGTCACGACTGTATTGGACGGTTCGATAGCAACGCCGTCGCCCATGATCTTCTGTGAGAACACATCGTCCGGAGCTTCCTCGACCGGCATTACCCTGCCGTCAAGGATCGATTTCAGTTCTTTTACGTCAGCCGCCTCCGCGCTGTCTTCGGAAACTGCCGCCTCAACTGCCGGAACTATATTATCTTTCCCGAATCTGTCTTCTCTGGATAATTTAACTCTTCCTACGATAAATGTCAGCGTGAACGGAACTACGATCGCCACCGCCATGGCCAGGAGGAAGATCAGCCAGTATTCCGGTTTGATGGAAAGGATTCCCGGGAGTCCGCCGACTCCGATACTCAGCGCCTCAACTCCAAACCCGACAGAGATCATTGCCGCGCAGCAGGAACCGATCATACCGCATACAAGCGGGAATACATATTTCAGGTTGACGCCGAAGAGCGCCGGCTCTGTTACACCTAAGTAACAGGAGATACATGCCGGTACGTTGACCTGCTGTGCACGCTCGTTCTTTTTCTGAAGAACGCTCATCGCGAGCACGCTGGATCCCTGTGCGATATTTGACAGGGCGATCATCGGCCACAGGATCGTGCTCTGTGCCGGTGTGTTGAGCAGCTGTGAATCAATGGCATTTGTCATGTGGTGCAGACCTGTCATGACGAGAGGCGCATATAACAGGCCAAATACTGCCGCAAACAGGAATCTGAAGTCAGATGTAAGTCCTGCGTATACTACGTCTCCGATAGCGTTTCCGATCGTCCAGCCGATCGGTCCTACAACGGTATGTGCGATAAATACAGCCGGTATCAGCGAACAGAACGGAACTACGATCATACTGATCACTTCCGGGCATATCTTCTTAAAGAACTTCTCCAGATATACAAGGACGAAACCTGCCATCATTGCCGCGATGACCTGGCCCTGATAACCGATCATCTCAACCTGGAAGAATCCGAAATCCCATACCGGGATCTCGTCAGCCGGTGTGGACGATACGCTGAAGCCGTTCAGCAGCTGTGAGGATACAAGCGTCAGACCGAGGATGATACCGAGGATCTGCGTCGTTCCCATCTTCTTGGTGATAGACCACACGATACCTACCGGCAGCAGGTGGAATACCGCTTCACCGATCAGCCAGAGGAAATTGTACATTCCTGACCAGAACTGGGAAATATCCGCAAGGCTCTGTGTACCGTTATTAAAGAAGTTGATCTCACCGATCACGTTTCTGAAGCCGAGCACAAGACCGCCGCAGATCAGGGCCGGGATCAGGGGTGCAAATATCTCTCCCAGTGTTCCCATGATCTTCTGGGCGACGTTCTGATTCGTCTTTGCCGCCGCTTTGACCGCATCCTTGCTCACGCCCTCGATGCCTGCGTATTTGGTAAATTCATTATAGAATTCAGCCACATCATTTCCGATGATGACCTGATACTGTCCTGCCTGCGTGAATGTACCCTTTACGCTCGACAGCTCCTCGATTGCCTTTTCATCTGCTTTCTTCTGATCGATGAGGACGAATCTCATCCTTGTCATACAGTGGGAGACAGCCTGGATATTTTCCTTGCCTCCGACGAGTTCAAGCAGACGTTTTACATCATTATCATACTTTCCCATCGCTTCTCTTCCTCTCTTTCTTACTTGTTTCATTATTCCCTGAAAGCTGACTTTTACAACTCAAACTTGTTTGAACATCCTGAATATATCACTCTTGTTTAAACAAGTCAACTGATTTTAAAAAAATACTTCTTTTCTGTCATTATTCACAAAACAGCCGAAAAAATTTTGTGAATTTCTTCTAAAACAGATTATGCATGGATTTTTCACTTGATTTTGCGAATCTGAATTCCTATAATTAAAGATGTTTAAACAAATTGTTGTTCAAACAAGATGTGCAGGAGAGAAATGATTTTATGCCGAAAGCAAAATACGACTATATTTACAGAGACTTAAAAGAAAAGATCGAGACAGAATACTATAGTTATCAGGAAATGCTGCCGTCTGAATACGCTCTGATCTCAGAATACGACTGCTCGCGCAATACGGTCCGCCGCGCGCTCGCCGAACTTACCGCTGACGGCTATGTCCAGCCCATGCACGGCAAGGGCGTGAGAAATATCTTCCAGCCCATCGAGCAAACTTCCTTTACCGTGGGCGGTATCGAATCATTTAAAGAATCCGCGATCCGCAATCATCAGCAGGCATTTACCAGGGTACTCCTGTTTGCTGAGATCACCGCGGATGAAAAGATTGCAAAAAAAACAGGATTCAGGAAAGGAGCAGAACTTTACTATCTCCAGCGCCTGCGTTCACTGGACGGGAAACCCCTGATCCTTGACCACAATTACTTTTTAAAAGAGATAGTCGCCGGACTGACTGCGGAAATCGCCGCCCGGTCGATTTATGATTATCTTGAAGGAGAACTGGGACTCACCATCGCCACGAGTAAACGGACGCTCACCGTTGAACATGTGACGCAGATCGACGAGAAATATATCGATATGAAAGACTATAACTGCGTGGCCGTGATCACCAGCCAGACATTCAATGATGACGGGGTGCAGTTTGAATTTACACAGTCGCGCCACCGGCCGGATTATTTCCGGTTTCAGGATGTTGCGACAAGACGAAAGGGATGACTTTTCGGTCATCCCTCAGACAGTTTCACATATACATCGTTTTATCCGGCAGATGCAGTGTTTCCCGCGCTTCTATATCTGTGACTCCTTTTCCTGTATTCGGATGGATCTGGGAGTACACCATATCCGCCAGGAATACCACCATCAGCGCCGTACAGACGATCATAACTTTCTTTTCGTTGAATCTGCTGACCAGATCGTCGATCATCGGAGCGACGACGTAGACGATCGCCAGACCGCCGATGCCGAATACGAGCAGTCCTTCAGCGCATATACGGCCGTTCAGGTTCAGAAAATATCCGCTGTAATCCCACCATTTCGTACCGCCGGTAGCGATTTCCATGATAAGCGACGTCATATACTCAAGGAAACCGCAGAGCACGATCGTTGCCCCGAACTCCAGCGCAGGGTTCTTTCGGAAACGGTTCAGCACCGTCAGGATCAGGACCGCTCCGCTGCCGTAGATCGGAAGCCACGGCCCGTGCAGGACGCCGCGGTTGATGAATTCACCGTAAGACACAAGGGCCATTCCCACTTCCCACAGCCAGCCAAACACCGACATACTCAGGAAGATCGTGATCAGAGACCAGATGGAATAATGCCGCATATAGTTCAGCGACTGTACGAATTTACGCCGTTCCTCCTCCGGGATCGGATAGAGGCGTACCGGGTAAGCCTCGCCCTGTACGTCGTCGATCATAGAATAAACCCGCACGTAATCCGCCTGATGCCGCTCGTATGCGCGCTCCTGCTCTCTTCGCAGAAGAAGGACTCCGAAATTGTTCGCCAGAAATCCCCTCCAGCCGGTCAGCTTCTCTGCCGTATCTTCCGGCTGCTCCATCACTTTGATCACATCCGGATATTTCGCCGCTATCACATAAGATTCCGCTTTCTCATAGAGATAATTATCATACAGAAGCTCTGAACCCGGGACGCCTTTCTCTATGGCCTCCGCCCTCAGTTCCGCATAGTAACGGGTAAAGACCGCCATCTTATACGGATTGGTAAACAGGATATCGAAGATACCCATGGTGAACACTCCAAGCACTTCCCATCCAAGGAAAGAAAGCTCGAACACAAAGCACTGCCACTTATGTCCTTTCATCATATTCCTGGACAGGGTGATCGCCTGCCGCGCCGTCATGTCCGGATTCTCCGCCACAATGAACGGCACAAGGAAATAGGAGTAGCGCTTGACCGCGATCCCCACGATCGTCAGACACCACAGCGAATAATAGATATATTTCACAAACATGATCCATGAGGCTTTCAGCCATTTCTTCACACGCAGAAGAAATACAAACCGCTGCGTCGTCACTCTGTCATAGATCATTCCCTCAAGAAACACACGCCGGATTACAACCGGAAATGTATTCTGGACAAAGAACCAGAACACAAACATCCCCAGAGCTCCCAGCAGGATAAGGATAAGCACCCCCGCATTCTCCGAACCAGTAATGGAAGCGATCGCTGTGACTGCTGTTACGATAATAGAGCCGGAACTGACCTGATTCACAATATTTGAAAATACGCCGCGGGTACGTCCGAACATGGGATTGCCCTGTTCCGAGCGCTCGATGGCATTTTCCCGGATCTCTTTCGACATTTCTTTCCCAGCCTGCGCATTATCCTCTACGATCACCCGGAGCGCATTTTCCCAGCTGATACTGCTGATCTTCGTCTTGACTGTATATGTGCCGTCAGCGTTCCGCTCGCTCTCCACCTCGTCATAGGGCTCGTCGTAGAACAGTTCATAATTCTGCGCCGTAGAAAAGTTAAGCGAACTGCGGAACTCTGCCGCCAGAAATGCGGCAATCAGGCAGGCCGCCACAAAGATCGCATAATGCTTTTTCAGGGATATGCGCCCAAGCCGTTTCATCTGTTTTCTTGTCTTCATCGTATTTTATATCCGGCGGACACTCTCAATAATCCGCCGTTTTCCCCTTTGTTAGTACATGTACAGTATACGCAGAAAAGACGGAAATGGCAACCCCAGCATTTTGTGCTTTCTACTTATTAAAACAGGCTATTGATAATCCTGATTCTGTTTTCATCATAGAACGGACGAAAATCCCCAAAACTATCTCTCTCTTGATCGAGCATCCGTACAGCTTCCAACGGAGTTATTTCCCCTGATGTCTTTAATCGCCTCACATTTTCTAAAAATCTTTTTCCGTAACCAAAACTGTTTTCTTCCGTCAATTCCGGATTTTTTATTATATCCTCCATAAGTTCTGCCTTTCTGTCTGCACTCAGCAGGCACTCTTTTCATAATCTGCAATACGTTCCACTTTCGGCGCCGACCTGCTGTTCGGATCAAAGGTACACCTCTCTTAAACGCTCCACCAGCGCTTCTCTGGCAAAGCTCTTCATAAAAACAACTGTGATAAGGAGCGGCACGAGGATCAGCACTGCCGCATATCCAAGTGCAAATTCAACCGGGAATCTGAACTGCATATAAACAGCTCCTATCCCATAGAGCATGTCTGATTTCTCCTTTCACATGTTATGCCTGCTTTCTGCACCGTTACTGTTGAAATCCCCTCGCGGGAATATCTTCTGAACATACATCTTATTGAATTCGGAGAAATCTTCAATGGAAACCGCAAAAACTAATATTCAGGATGCAAAACTTAACAATCGCCGATACAAAAAGAGCCGGGAATTTCCCGGCTCTGTGATCCTGACAGAGAGGCATCGCTGCCGCCTCTGACTTTATTATACAGTTCTTTCCCTTTCTGTCCAGTCATATGTTCTGATAATCCTGTTCAAATAATGCCTCCGTATAGGGAATACCATTCTCAAGACGTTCACGGGCGCTCTGGCTGAAATTTCTGCCCGCGCACATTTTCCATGTCGGCTCCAGCAGAAAATGATACCGGGCGGCAAGCACGGTTTTATAAAAGGTTTTCCTTACATCCGACAGGAACTCCTGTTCATCAATAAATCTGTTGATCTCCGGAAGTCTTTCTTTTATGACCGGAACAATATCCAGAACTGCCTTTGTGATCCCCGCTTCAAAATCCGAACAAAGCATATCATAATAGCTTACTAGTATAATAATGGTGTAGTCAATAATGACTACGGGTTAATAGTTACAAAGTCTAAATGAATAACTGAAGGAGGGATTCCCTCTCCATCAGAAGTTATTGTTTCCTTACCGTGTCTGAGACTTCCA
>CALWAR010000062.1 GCA_944375765.1 uncultured Mediterraneibacter sp.
GCAGTGACGGAGTTTTCTGTTTGTAATTTTGCTCGTTCACACTAGCTACCAGCCAAAGGAGGTGAGGTTATGGACTCTGGCGCCAGTTGCCATTTATACAGCTTAATGACTGAAAATAACATAAAGAGAGGTATTTATCATGAACAAAGATATTTTTGTAAAGCTTCTCCAGCAGCGTCAGTACAAAGCTGTGAGGAGTATTCTGGATGTTATGAACGAAGTGGACATAGCCTCGCTGCTCTCCGAGCTTGATGACAAAGAGCTGGCTCTGGCGTTCCGTCTGATCCCGAAAGACAAAGCGGCGGAAGTATTTGCCAATATGGACAGTTCCATGCAGACTTATCTTGTGGAGATGTTTTCTGAAAAGGAACTGAAAGAACTTCTGGACGACCTGTATATGGACGATACCGTGGATATGCTCGAAGAACTTCCGGCGAATCTGGTCAACCGCATTCTGGATGCCGTCAGCACATCTGACCGGGCGCTCATCAATCAGCTTCTGAACTATCCTGAGGACAGCGCCGGAAGCATCATGACCACGGAATATGTGGATATACGAAAAAATATGACGGTCGCGCAGGCAATGGCTCATATCAAAGAGACCGGGATACACAAAGAAACAATCTACACCTGCTATGTAACAGAACGCCGCAGGCTGATCGGTATCGTCAGCGCCAAAGACCTGATGACGACGGACGATGACGTCCTGATCCGGGATCTGATGGAGACGGAGATCATCTCTGTAAAGACACATACAGATAAAGAAGAAGTGGCGAAACTTTTTACAAAATATGATTTTCTTGCTATCCCAGTTCTCGATGCAGATGAACTGATGGTCGGTATCGTCACTTTCGACGACGCCATGGACGTCATGGTAGAGGAGGCGACTGAGGACATCACTAAGATGGCAGCCATCAATCCAAGTGAGAAGACATATTTTGAGACGTCCGTATTTGCACATGCAAAGAACCGTATTACGTGGCTTCTGATCCTGATGTTCACATCGATCATCACGGGGACGATCATTACAAGATATGAAAATGCATTTGCAGCCATCCCGCTCCTTGTGTCATTCATCCCGATGCTGATGGACACCGGAGGGAACTGCGGTTCCCAGAGTTCTACACTGATCATCCGCGGGATCGCACTGTCGCAGATCCGTTTTAGAGATATCTTCCGCGTGGTATTCAAGGAGTTCCGCATCTCCCTGATCGTGGGAGCGGTACTCGCCGTAACGAACGGCATCCGTGTCATGATCCAGTATCAGAATATGGAGCTTGCTCTCGTCATCGCTCTGTCACTGATCGGTACGGTCATCATAGCGAAGCTGATCGGATGTATGCTGCCCCTGCTGGCAAGCAGGGTGAATCTGGATCCGGCGATCATGGCGTCTCCGCTCATCACGACGCTGGTGGATATCTTCTCGATACTGATCTACTTTAACATTGCAACGATGCTGTTTAACCTGTGAGCACGCCGCGGCTTCTGAGTCGTACTTTTATTATGTCGGCGTCTTTCTTCTTGTATTAGTTTCTTTCATTTGAGTCAGGGAGGTCTGAACATATGGAAAATTACATTCTGGAAACGTGTGTGGACTGTGTGGAATCGGCTCTGGCCGCTGAAAAAGGCGGCGCGAGCCGCATTGAACTCTGCAGCGATCTTGTGATAGGCGGTGTGTCTCCGTCACTGCCTTTATTCCGGCAGATCCGCAGATATACGGATTTAAAAATCCGTGTCCTGCTCCGGCCGCGGTACGGAGACTATTGTTATAATGACTATGAATGCGATGAGCTCAATGAAGAGATCGGGATGTTTCGCGAGGAGGGCGCCGACGGAGTAGTCGTCGGCATACTGAATCCGGACGGCACGCTGAACATAAAACAGCTTGCCCGGTTCAAAGAATCCGCCAGCAGCATGGAGATCGCGCTGCACCGTGCATTCGATGTATGCCTTGATCCTGTGAAAGCTATGGAACAGGTAATTGAGCTGGGTTATGATACGATCCTGACAAGCGGACAAAAACCGACTGCATGGGAGGGACGGGATCTGCTGAAAACACTTCATAAAGAGGCGAAGGGACGGATCGAGATCCTCGCCGGCAGCGGGATTTCGCTGGAGAGCATCAGAAAACTGGTCCCGTATACCGGTATCTCTTCTTATCATATGTCAGGCAAGATCGAAACCGACAGCGCCATGACTTTCCGAATGCCGGGGATCAGTCTGGGGCTGTCGCCTGAAAATGACTACAGACTGCTCATGACAGACGATCGTGCCGTCCGCGATTCCGTTGAATATCTCAGACAAGTGTTTCAATAAAAGTATTATAAAACCGGAAATCTCTGCTGAGACAGAAATTTCCGGTTTCGCATTTATCTTTTTGATGAATGACGGACAGATTACCCGATCACTTTGATCCATCCTTCCGGAGCCTCGATGTGCCCCATCTGGATCCCCGTCAGTGTGTCGTACAGTTTCTGTGTGATCGGTCCCATCTTCTCCATACCGCTCGGGAAACAGATCTCTTCTCCGTGATTGACAACTTTTCCTACCGGGGAGATCACTGCTGCAGTGCCGCACAGACCACACTCGACGAAATCTTTCACTTCGTCAAAGTATACGTCTCTCTCCTCTACTTCCAGTCCGAGATAGTGCTCGGCCACATACATGATCGATCTTCTTGTGATGGACGGAAGGATCGTACTTGAGTGCGGTGTCACGACTTTATTATCCTTTGTGACAAAGATGAAGTTTGCTCCGCCTGTCTCCTCTACTTTCGTCCTTGTAGCGGAATCCAGATACATATTCTCGTCGAATCCGTCTGCATGAGCAGTCACGATCGCATGGAGACTCATCGCATAGTTGAGACCTGCCTTGATATGTCCCGTCCCGTGCGGAGCCGCGCGGTCAAAATCAGATACACAGATCGTGATCGGTTTCGCACCGCCCTTGAAGTATGGGCCCACCGGAGTCGTAAAGATCCTGAACTGGTATTCATCAGCCGGCTTCACGCCGATGACCGGATTGATGCCGAACATATATGGTCTGATGTACAGTGTAGCGCCCGATCCATAAGGAGGCACATATGCAGCGTTCGCCCTGACCACTTCTGCAACGGCGTCTACGAAACGGTCTTCCGGAAATACCGGCATCTCAAGACGTCTGGCAGAATCGACCATACGCGATGCGTTCAGATCCGGACGGAAAGTCACGATCTTCCCGCTCTCTGTCGTATATGCTTTCAGGCCCTCGAATACAGTCTGCGCATACTGGAGCACACCCGCGCACTCGTTCATCACGATGTTCGCATCATCGATCAGCGCGCCGTCGTCCCACTTTCCGTCTTTATAGTTCGACACATACCGCTTGTCTGTCTGCATGTAATTAAATCCTATATTTTCCCAGTCAAGATTTTTCTTCTCCATCGTGTTTCCTCCTCTGCTTGGAAAAGCCTGTCATTACTCTACGGTCAACATTATAATACTGTGATTAATAAAAATCAAGAGCGCCTGCCAATGAGCAAAGAAGCGGCGGCAGCCGCAATAAGCACGATAGTGCGACTTTGCGAATGGCGCTCCTGAACTGGTACGGACGCCTACCGCTCACGTACAATGTATTGCTGAACTATCTCTCCATCATACTGATCGACTCGATCCCCACGCTTCCGCCTCTGACGACTTCGATGCTCTTAAATTCCTCTTTCATCAGCTTCACTACGGCGTCGTTCTTGGTCGCTGTCTGTACGAATTCCACGAGGACGCTGTCTCTTCCATAGTCGATCACTTTCGCCTTGAACGTCTCCGCAATCTGGAACACTTCCACTTTATCCGCAGGAGTACACTTAAACACTTTCACATACAGGATCTCTTTCATCCTGACAAAAATATCTGTAAAATCGATCACCTTTATCACTTCGATCATACGGTTGAGCTGTTTCTTGATCTGCTCGAACGTCTCATCATCGCTGACTGTGGCGATCGTCATCCTTGATACGGTCGGATCCTCTGTCGTTCCCACTGTCAGGCTGTCCAGGTTGTATGACTTGGCGGAAAACAGCCCCGAGATCTTAGAGAGTACGCCCACCTGGTTTTCCACATAGAGGGAGATCCATCTTTTTTTCATATTATTATCCATTCTCATGCGCTCCTTTCTAACAGTCCATGATCATCTCTTCGAGTGTTCCGCCCGGCTGGATCATCGGGTAGACCATCTCTTCCGGATCGATGATAAACTCGATCAATGTAGGCGTATTTGTATTCTTTTTCGCCTCTTCAAACGCTGCGGCGATCTCTTCTTTCTTCATTACCCGGATCCCTTTTGCACCGTAGCTCTCAGCCAGTTTCACAAAGTCCGGCGTATACTCCGGCATCTCTTCCCCGTCCGTCCTGCGGTACAGTGCGCCTGCGCGCATATTTGTCATGCCGTAGCGCTTGCCGTAGAAGAGCTTCTGCCACTGGCGCACCATGCCAAGATATTCATTGTTGAATACACAAAGGATGAGTGGGATCTCTTCCAGGACTGCCGTTGCAAACTCCTGGATATTCATCTGCATGCCTCCGTCGCCGGATATAGAGATCACCGTCCTGTCAGGATTGCCGAGCTTTGCCCCGATCGCCGCCGGGAATCCATATCCCATCGTCCCAAGTCCCCCTGACATGACAAGCTGCTTCTTCTCTGTTATATCCGCATACTGTGTGACGAACATCTGATGCTGTCCTACGTCGGTCGTGATAATAGCGTCGTCAAACTGCCGGTTCATCTCCTGTATGATATCCATCGGACTCATCTGTCCATGATCTTTCATGGTCAGAGGGTGCTCCTTTTTCCACTCTTTGATCCGCTCTCTCCATTTCTTTGTCTCGCATGGCTCCACATATTCATTCATCTTTGTCACGGCCTCAAGGGCGTCCGCAACGATCGGCACATGGACATGGATATTTCTTGAAATGGACGCTGTATCGATATCGATATGCACGATCTGAGCTTTCGGCGCAAATGCGTGGAGCTTTCCGGTGATGCGGTCGTTAAATCTTGTTCCGATCGAGAACAGGAGGTCGCACTCGCTGACCGCCATGTTCGCCGCGTACTGTCCGTGCATCCCGAGATTTCCGATATAAAGCGGATGGTCTGTAGATACCGCGCCGCGTCCCATGATCGTTGTCACGACCGGGACATTTGTCTTCTCCACAACCTCGGTAAATATTTTGTTCGCGCGGGCGATGTTTACGCCGCCGCCTGCAAGAAAGAGCGGCCTTTTCGCCTTTTTCAGCATCTTGAGCGCGCGTTTGAGCTGCCCTATGTGAACGCTCGTATTCGGCTTGTAGCCGCGGATGTTTACACTGCCGGGATATTCTGCGCTTCCCAGTTCTCCCATCACGTCCTTGGGCAGGTCGATAAGTACCGGTCCCGGACGTCCTGTCCTTGCGATGTAGAAAGCCTCCTTTATGATACGTCCGAGATCTTCGCGCCTGCGCACTGTCACTCCGTATTTTGTAATGCTCCTCGTGATCCCGACGATATCCACCTCCTGAAACGCATCGTTTCCGATCAGGTGTCTCGCCACCTGGCCTGTAAAGCAGACAAGCGGAACACTGTCATAGTTTGCCGTTGCAAGTCCTGTCACGAGATTGGTTGCCCCCGGGCCGCTTGTCACCAGGCATACGCCGACCTTGCCCGTCGTCCTCGCATACGCATCCGCCTCGTGAACGAGCGCCTGCTCATGACGGGGCAGGATAACCCTGATATCGTCCTGCTTATACAGTTCGTCGCTGATATCGATCGTACACGCTCCCGGATAGCCGAAGATCGTGTCTACTCCCTCCTCTTTCAATGCCCTTACCAGTAATTTGTTTCCTGTGATCTGTCTCACCTTTTTTACCTCCTCTTCTCTTATCAAAGGCTGAATAAAACAGAAAACCCTGAGCATCATATGCTCAGGGCGAATCTTTCATCCGTGTTACCACCTGAATTCAGAGAAATCTCTCTGCTCTCTGCCGGTACGGGAATCCATCGGAACATCCGCATCCTGTGCGGCGTCCCTCATCCGATACCGTCTCCCTGTAACGTGGGAAAACGTTGGAGCCTACTTGTACTGTACGCGTCAGCCGTTCCTGCATCAGCGCTGATGGCCCAATGCTATGCTGCCGCTGCAAGTACGTTCGGTCCACTGCTCGAGGGCTACTTCCACGATCCTTTCACGGAGAACTTACACCGGCCGTCTCCTCTCTGCGCATCTGAAGATCATGTACTCCTCCCTGTCACTGCATTTCTGATAGTTAAAAATTTAAGTACATTATAGTGTCTATTTTTATCCTTGTCAATCACGTTTTCTTGATCTTTTTTATCTTGCAGATTTACTTCAATATGTATAATATTTTTCAATTCTATTTAATAAATCTTCAAAATCCATTTCTCCTACTTCCAAAAATTCGTCAGTTTCCAGACCTGTATTTAACACTGTCTGATAGGAGCAGAAATCATATATAACCGGCCCCTGAGTTTTGCCAAGCAGATTGTCTCTGATAACTCCTGTTTTTGCTATCAGGCATAAATACTGGTACTTCTTGTCAATATATTGCGTATTATTATTTGGATGCGCATACGAATAATGTTGTGTAGGTGTTAATGCTATTAAATTTTCCAAATAATCTGCAATCGAAGGGAATTCATTTGCCGGAAATATATGATGCATCTGAGTCGCCGGATCCGTAATATGCCTTTCATCAAATACTTCTGTTTTCCCGTCCCGATATGTGTCGTTAAACCGGCGCAGATTTCTCTTGGCACGATTAATGCGGTATGTCGTCATACCATCATCATCCTGCTTTGACACTGTGACTGCATAATCCCCCCTTGTCATATCTTTGGGCTTTTCAGATAAAATATCCCGCCAGTTTTTCTGATTGTACATAATCATATCCTGCGTGATAATGTCTTTGGATATGCGGCCTCTTTGTGTTCCGCGTTTTTTATATTTACAGGCCAGAGGGTTTAGTACCTTTGTAAAAATACGCCCGCATTCTGTTGCTCCATTGATCGGAGTATTCTGTTTTGTAAAACTGGTATAAGCGTCTTTTAGTTCCTTAAAAGCATTTTTATTCTGCAGTCTGAAAAATTCCTCAAACATGCTGAAGATTCCGCTGTCTTTAAGCACTTTTTCAATATAAAGACAAAGAAAATTATAGCTGTTTCTTTCTCTGAAGCTTATGTACTCCAGCATTTCCCGATTCACAACAGAATATCTGTATCCATGTCCGGTTCTTTCCCCGTGTATCACGCCTGCTGCATCCAGTAATTTTATCGGCTGTCCAAAATACTTGTCGTACTCGTTAAATGCTTTTTTTGACGGATCCGGTTTGCTGAATATCTGCTGAACGTTTTCTGCGGTGTAGTCACTATACCAGATATCATTTACCGAAAAGGTGTTATCCGTACTGTTGTGCATATATTCTATAATACAGTCAGATACCAGGCACACCACATCCATCGTACACTTCTGGTCAATCCAGCGTCCATTGTGTGTCTTTCGCACATCGTAATCATGTTCATCTAAAAATTTCTGTATAGCTGCATTATCCATTGTTTCACTCCTTTAATACTCCATAAAAGAAAACACTTGACGCATCTACATTTAAAGATCGTGTCTGATAATTTCTCGCTATTTGGTAAAAATGTCTGTACTCTTCTGTCGAAAAATACTCCATCTGCTTTGCCGTCAGTTCTGTGTCTTCTTTCGGTATCAGTACTGCAACCGAACCGTTTACTACGGCATTTTCAGTATTGCGCATGACTCTGGGCTTGTAAGTCATATTAGGTGTCAGATATACTTTTTTATTCCCAACATATTTATACGCGCTGAGCGATTCGGCAATATCTTTCTTTATATAGGAGTCATACCCGGGAATATCTATAATCTCTTTACCGTCGTCGCTTATATTTCTCGATTTTATAACCCTCAGATATCCCTTGCCTTTTTTCTGTACCGTATTTGAATTCGTTATTTGTCTGTCTCTGAATACTGTAAACCTGTCAAACTCCAGCCTTTGTGAAATAGTGTCAAAAAATTCGTCTCTGTAGATGATCCAATACGGATATGTCTCATCTGTGATATATTTCTGCTTTTGAACTATATTTTTATTGAGTGTCAGGGATTTGACTATCGTATTTTTCGGTTTCCCGTTTGTATCAATAAACATGCATATTGTTTCTACAAGCACGCCCCTGAATCCGTTCTCGCCATAATCCTGTATACAGTCAATCTTTTTCGACGCAAGCAGTTTTCTTGTTGAAACAAACTCAGGCGTATTCAGCACAGCTTTAGGCATTATCATAACAACATAGTCAGATATCTGCAGCGATTTTTCCAGAAAAAATTCAAAAGTATTGGTCGTATCTTTGTTTATGTTGTGTTCCAGATATTTTGCCGCCACTTTTGCCTTAAGTTTGGAAAATGGAGGATTCCCGATAACTAAATCATACCTTTTCTCGAAGTTATACAGAAGACTGTCCGAATGAATAAACTGCAGATTTATGTTATCAGGCACTCCTTGTTTTTGCAGTGACAGGCGGAGAATCTGCAGATTCTTTTCATCTATATCAACCACATCGATATTCACCCGGTTTATCTGCTCGTATTTCTTAAAAATGAAAGGAAGAAAGTTCCCTACACCGACTGCCGGCTCTAAGATACTGATCTCATCTTTTTCAAAATCGGGCAGATGCTTAAAGATCTCATTTATAATAAATTTATTCGTATAATATGCCGCGTTATTGGCTCTTTTTGAATTTGTCAGTTCTGCGATTCGCGCCAGTGACGCGCTTCCCAAATTAAGAGGATTTTCAGTTATAAACTTAATCAGTTTTTCTGCGTCGACCAGGTTGTATTTTTCTATCGTTTTGGCTATCATTGAATTAGAAAAATGCTCCTGCTGCATAAACTCCTTTATATTGCATGCAATCTGATAGAAAATTTCTGTCGGTACCGCTTCCCCTATGCTTTGCCTTATTTTGATTTCTTCTTTTTTCAGCAGAGCTCTTTTGCTCTTTTCCGGCAGAGCATTAAGCTCCTCCACAGATTGATCTACCCACTTAAACTCTTCGGGAATCGTCATCATTTTCATCAGTTCCCGGATAGAAAACACTCTGTCTTCCTGAGGATGAACAGTATTCTGACTCGCCAGCAGGTCATTCCTGGTGTGAATACACGGTGCAACCTTATCCCAACACTGCCGTGTGTACTTATCTCCATTCTTACGTATATTAGGTACGATTTTGTCATCTACTACTTTATGCGGACGCTTAAATTCTTCCTTGTTATCAAAAGCGGATTCTCCCTCTTTCAAATCGTGAATCCAACAACGCATTCTTTCAGGATAAGTACGAAATGCATGGTAAAAATCACTCGGACATATCTCTCCCCATTTAAGCCCTGGCATGTCTCCTGTAACTTCTTTCAAAGTCTTTTCTTTCACATAATCAGGGTACAACTCTATGGGCGCAACATAATCTGCCAGCTCTTTACTGACGCCTGTAACGACGGTACGGGTTCTTGATGAATCTGATCCATAATTTTTAAAGTTGAGCACTCTGCTTATAATGATGTACTGTTCGCTCAGTTCTTCGTCGATCACCCTCCCTATAGCTTTCACACTTCCGTCCGGCGCCGTACATCCGGTTTTCATAAAAGCAGACACATTCTCAAAAATAAAAAACCTGGGTTTTATTTCTCTGGCTAAATGTATCGACTCTACCACCAGGCTGTTTCTTACAATCTCGTTTTTCTTTTTTTTATGATTTGCCACGGACATTCCCTGACACGGGGGAGTCGCAATTAAAACATCAACCTTATCATTTCCCAGCTTCTTCCATCTGTTTATCTCATTAAAAATTCTCTTTTTGGTTTCAAAGGCAGTTATGTCGGCGCAAATATACCCTGTGTCATACTTGCATTTATGATTATATTTCTGGACGTCCAGTCTTCTTTCTATTAATTCATTCGTCGCTATGCACTCAAATCCTGCCTGCTTAAATCCAAAGCAGCCTACCCCTGCACTGCTGAAAAGACTGATATATGTTAGGGTTTTATCTTTTAACAATTTACTGCACCTCGTTTACTCAGCCTGCTTGTATTATTATATTCATTTATCCTGATAATTTCAAGTGTTTTCCAAACATAAGTTCTGTTTTTAATATTTTCTATTTTTCTTTCATCTCACTGCGTTCATAATCCTTAAGCGATGCCAGAGCTTTCGGCGCCAGCGGGATGAGCGCGATCATATTGAACACTGTCATAAGCCCCACGCCGAGATCGCCAAGATCCCAGACGAACTGGTAGGCGGCCAGTCCGCCGACAAAGAGCATGACGAGCGCCAGCACTTTATACAGCGTCTGGGAGAGCCAGTTATCGCCGAAGAGATACGCCACATTCGATCTGGCATAAAACAGGATGCCGAGAAATGTGGAGAAGCTGAACAGCCACAGGATCACCGCGATAAAGATGACGCCGAACTCTCCGAGATGATACTGCATCGCCGTCTGGAGCAGATCCATCCCCTCAAGTCCTTTCGTCATGGACTCCGGCGTCAGCAGCATGATCATGGCGGAGCAACTGCAGATCACAAGGGTGTCGATAAAGACGCCGAGCGCCTGCAGAAGTCCTTCTTTCGCAGGATGGCTGATATCCGCGGCCGCAGCCGCACAGGGCGCGGAGCCCGATCCCGCTTCATTGGAGAAGAGTCCTCTCTTGGCTCCGTTCATGATCACGGCGCCAATCCCGCCGCCCACGACCTGACGCAGTCCGAACGCCTCTGAAAAGATTCTTCCAAACACTGACGGGAGCTGCCCCGCATTTGTCACGATAATGAAGATCGTGATAAAGAAATAGCACGCCGCCATAATGGGGACCATAATATCGAGCACTTTTACTGTGGCGTTTTTCCGCAGTACGATGACGGCGGCGATCGCTACAAGTATGACTGTCGAGTAAAGAGGCGGAACGTCAAATGCATTTTCAAACGATGAGGAAATGGAATTGCTGATAACCTGACTGATGCCGCACCAGCAGATTAGACCGGATATAGCGAACAGGACCGCCAGTATGGACTTCTTTCTCTTACTGTTCTTTTTGATAAACAGAGCGTGGATGTAATACGCCGGACCGCCCCGGTATCCGCCGTAGAGCGGATCTTTCTCTTTGTAGATCTGCGCGAGCGTCGCCTCGATAAAAGCGGTAGACGAACCGACGAGCGCAATCACCCACATCCAGAATACGGCTCCCGCGCCGCCCGCAGAGATCGCCGCCACTACGCCGACCAGATTGCCCATGCCGACGCGGCATGCGGTGGAGACGATCAGCGCCTGGACTCCGGAGATGCTTTCCCGCTCTTCCTTTTCGATCTTCTTATTATTTTCCAGAGTAACTTTTATCATCTCCGGAAACAGACGGAACGGGAGGAATCTTGTCCGTATCGTAAAGTATATCCCCGCCGGAACAAGAATGAGCACAAGCAGGGAAAGTCCAAGGGAACTTCCGCCCGGAAGCGGGATGGTGATCAGATCTCCCCAGAGTATATTGTAGATCGCATGAAATAATTCCATAATTTAATCCTTTCATTGTCCGACGTTCTTTCTTACAGCCACAGCCTCATGGCAAACAGATAAACCGCCGTATAATACAGAATGAGAACAAGCGCTCCGCATATCACGCTCCTTCGCCTGCCCAGGCGGTTTCTGCCAAGCAGGATATCCGAGACTGCAAAACAGACGCCTCCCGCCGCCGTGATCAGCCCGGCCGCCGCGCCGCCCGCATCCGTCCATCCTGCGCTCTCCACGCCTGCCGCACATATACGTATCCCGGCTGTTACAGCGAGCGACGACATTGCACCAAGTACGGTGATATATGCAAGCAGAGGCAGGAATAGTTTCTTCTTTTTCAGGGAACTGAAATACTTACAGAGCGCGATACATGCTGTCGCTGTCAGCACGGCAAAGATCATAATACCCCACCCAAAGAGGCCCGCATCGATACGGTATCTTCCATTTTCCGCTATATACAGCACAGACTCCCCGCTCAGGAGGAAGCCTGCGGACATACATATATGACCTGCGGCAAAACTGACAGCGCCCCAGATGAATCTGTACTCCAAAACTACATCCGCAGCCATATAGAATATGATCGCGGCCGTTGTTCCGATAACGGCCGCAGCCTGTTCCCGGCCAGGTGTTGTTCCATACAGGTGAAAAAGCATCAGCCCTCCCGGCACTGCTGTGGCAAGCGCCTTGCAAAGGAGCGCTTTATTCCTGTCAGTCTTCTTTTTACAAAAGTAGTAAGCCCCAAGAGCCGCCATAAGTGCGGCGCCGAGAAGTCCGGTCGTCATCCTTTTTACCCCTTGTTTCTGACCAGTCCGATCAGTGAATAGATCAGAAGCGCCGCTATGTTTGCCATAACAACGCTCGCCCCCGCGGGAGTCGCCCACACATAAGACACTGTGATCCCTGCTGCCAGACACACGACAGAAATCACCGCCGAATTTATGGTCACGCTCTTAAATGTCCTGCATACGCGCATGGACGTCAACGCCGGAAAGATAATAAGGCTCGATATCAGAAGCGCCCCCATCATGCGCATGCCGAGCACGATCGTCACAGCCGTCAGCACCGCGATCAGAGTGTTATAAAGATCTGCTTTCACACCTGTGGCCTGCGCAAATGTTTCATCGAATGTGATCGCAAATATTTTATGATAGAAGAATATAAACAAGATCAGCACGATCACCGCCATGACAACACTTAAGATCACGTCCTCCTCACTCATGGCGAGTATACTTCCGAACATATAGTTATATACATCTGTGTTCATCCCTGTTGTCATGGAGATCACCATCACGCCCACCGCCAGAGAGCTTGTAGAAATAAGAGCGATAGCCGCGTCTCCCTTGATCCTGCTGCTTCCTTTGATGCGAAGGAGCAGCACGGCCGCCGCGATAACGACCGGGATCGCCGCCGCAAGAGGCGCCATATTAAGGGAAGCCGCGATCGCCAGCGCGCCGAATCCCACATGGGAAAGGCCGTCGCCGATCATGGAGTACCGCTTCAGGACAAGGCTTACTCCAAGCAGCGCAGAACACAGGGCAACGAGCGCGCCGACTGTGAAAGCGCGCACCATGAAAGGATAAGAGAACATCTCAAAGATCGTTTCCATCATGCACACCTCCCAGAAATTTCCTGCCGATCCGGCTCTTTCGGTAATCCTCTGTCGTTCCAAAGAACAGCGCCGTCTCCTGCAGATGCAGGATATGAGTCGCGTCTTCCACCGCGCTCTCAATATCGTGGGATACCATAACTACCGCGATCCCCGAGTCCCTGTTGATCTTTCGGATAAGCTGATAGAACTCGCCTGTCATGATCGGATCGAGTCCGCTTACCGGCTCGTCGAGCAGGAGCAGGCTTTTTGTGGCGCAGAGCGCCCTTGCAAGGAGCGCCCTCTGCTTCTGGCCGCCTGAAAGATCACGGAAACACTGCCGCTCCAGATCCTGTATGCCGAGCAGCTTCATCTTCTCTTTTGCCTCTTTCTTATCCTCTGCGGTATAGAAAGGACTGAACCCTCTGCTGTTAAGTCTCCCCGAGAGCACGACTTCATAGACGCTTGCGGGGAAATCTTTCTGCGTATCATTCTGCTGGGGAAGATATCCGATCTCATTCTGCCTGAGCCCGTCCCCGAACGTTATGCGGCCCTCCTCCACATTTTTGAGTCCGAGAAGACTCTTTACAAGCGTACTCTTGCCCGATCCGTTTTCACCGACAATACACAGATAGTCGCCTTTTTCTATTGTGAAGTTAAGGTCTTTCACCACCGTCTGTCCCTCGTACCCGATGGAGACGTGTTCGCATTTTATCAGGGGCATCAGTTCAGGACCTCCTTTAATGTCTCGACATTTTTCTGCATCATGGAAAGATATGTCTCTTTGTTCTCAAAGTCGTCTGCAGACAGATTATGGCAGCTGTAGAATACTTTTACCTCTGTGCCGGTCGCCTCGGCGACAGCGTTTGCAATATCGTCATTGCTCAGCTCCATCTTGAGTACTGCGGGGACTTTCTTTTCTCTGACTTTTTCTATCAGAAATACCATAGTAGCCGCGCTCGGCTCCGTATCCCCGGCGCATCCTGGAAACGCCGCATAGTAGTCAAGACCGTATTCGTCCGCGAAATACCGGAACGGAAACCGGTCGCCAAAGATCAGCAGGTTTCGCTTTGCGCTGTCCGCCACTTCCCGGAACCGGCGGTCCAGATCCGAGAGCTTTTCCTGATAGGCAAGTGTATTCTTCCTGTACAGGTCGCTTCTGGACGGATCTGCCTGCGAGAGCGTGTCTGCGATCTGTTCTGTGATAAGAGACGCATTGACCGGCGATGTCCACACGTGTTCATCGATTTCATGAACCGATTCCTCTTCATGTCCATGTGCATGTGCATGTCCGTCATGCGCTTCTTCGCCGGACTCCTCATCATGGCTGTGTCCTGCACTGCCTTTCATCCCCTCGACCCGCTCCTCTTCCACCGTGTCCACACAGTCGGCAAGGCGCAGCGTCAGCATATCCGTCTCCGGCATAGAACTTAAGATGTCTTCTACCCAGACGTCATTCTCTCCTCCAGTATAGATAAACACGTCGCTGTTCTGTATGGCAATGATATCCTGAGGAGTCGGCTCATAAGAGTGCGTCTCTTCCCCCGGCTTTAGGAGCATTTTCAGATCCACCTCATCTCCTGCGATCTCCCGGACGAAATCATAAGGCGGAAAGATCGTCGTCACTACACTGATCTTTCCGTCCACTGATAAATTGTCCGACGCTTTGCCATTACTCCCTGACATTTCGCCCGGTCCCGCGCATCCTCCTGCCAGGACGCCTGTGCCGGCAGCCGTCAGTGCCAGCGCCAGCGCCGTCAGCGGGCGTATCCATCTTCTCCCCTGTCCTCTGCGCCGCCCTGCCGCGGATCTTCTGCATCCGCTACCGGCGCTCATATTTCGTAAAGCAGTATTCCAGATCAAAACAAGTATGCTCCTCGCTTTCTTCCGTCATCACCCACTCGTCCATTTCATCCAGATCCGGAAAGAATGTATCCGCCTGAAATGCATGGTCGATCCTGGTAACAAAAACCTCGTCGCAGTATGGAAGCATCATACGGTAGATGCTTTCCCCTCCGATCACATAGACATCGTCCGTGTCGTATTTCTTCAGTTCCTCTGTAAGTTCCTGTTCTGAATGGACGACAACAGCGTCTTTCACCTGATAGTTCTTATTACCGGTCAGAACGATATTCGTCCTGTTCTTAAGAGGCATTCCGTTCGGAAAACTCTCCAGCGTTTTTCTTCCCATTACGACTACCTTTCCCGTGGTCGTCTGGCGGAAAAACTTCATATCTGAGGGAATGCTGACAAGCAGCCTGTTGTTGTATCCGATCCCCCAGTGTTTATCTGCAGCCAGTATCGCTTTCATTTATTCATCTCCTTTCGCGTCGGTGTACACGAGGAAACACGCTCCAATCTGCGTAATTCCGGTGATTTTCAACACTATACTCAGACTGCGACCGGGATGTCTTTTATCTGAGGATGTGTCTGATAACCCTCCAGTCTCACGTCATCCGGAGTAAAGTCATAGAAGTCCGTGACCTCCGGATTCAGCCAGAACTTTGGCGCCGGATACGGCTCTCTTGAGATCAGCTCTTCGATCATCGGCACATGCCGGTCATAGATATGCGCGTCTGCAATGACATGGACGAACTCGCCCGCTTTCATGCCGCATACCTGAGCCAGCATACAGATGAGCGCAGCATACTGACATACGTTCCAGTTGTTTGCCGTCAGCACGTCCTGCGATCGCTGATTCAGAATACCATTCAAAGTCAGAACTTCGCTCCCGGGCTCCTTTGTCACATTAAACGTCATGCTGTATGCGCACGGATACAGATTCATCTCATGGAGATCCTGATGTACATAGATATTCGTCATGATCCGACGGCTGTAGGGATTATTCTTCAGGTCATAGATCACCCGGTCTGTCTGATCCATCATGCCCTCTTTATACTGATGTTTCACTCCCATCTGATATCCGTATGCTTTCCCGATCGAACCTGTCTCATCCGCCCAGCTGTCCCAGATATGACTATTTAGCTCGTGCACGTTGTTGGACTTCTTCTGCCAGATCCACAGCAGCTCGTCCACACAGCTCCTGATAGCTGTCCGGCGGAGCGTCAGCGCCGGAAATTCTTTCGACAAGTCATATCGGTTGACAACGCCAAATCTCTTGATCGTATAGGCTGAAGAGCCGTCCTCCCAGACAGGCCGCACTTTCTCTCCTTCAGTACTTGTGCCGTTCTCGATAATGTCTCTGCACATTTCGATAAAAACTTTGTCTGCGTAACTCATGATCTCCTCCTTATCACGGATCTGCTATATTGTACAACAGTTTTTCCAGGCTTTTTCTCAGCGCGTCTTTCTCGCGTTTCGTCATCCCCCGCATAAGCTCCCTGTCCAGCTTTCTCCGGTCGATATCCATCCTCCGCCGGATGTCATATGCCTTTTCTGTGAGATAGATATTGTTTTTTCGTTTGTCATGCGCGTTCGGTACACAGAGGATATATCCTTTTTCATCCAGGCGTTTCAGGATGCCCGTCACTGTCGGGTTCTTCAGGTTCAGATTCTTCTCCACGTCCCGCTGACTGACTTCCTCCTTGCTCGTGCAGAAGAGATAGTCCAGCACCGCGCACTGCGACGATGTGATGCCAAGCTTTCTTAACCTCTCATTCAAGTCTTTTTCATATACATTATTGATCTGTTTTATCAGAAACCCGACCGGCTGACTTCTCTTCTCCATCTGTATTCCTCACGCTGGTAAGGCCGTCCGCATCGATACTTACGGACCGCACTGCAGTTCAGTATTCACAGTATAGCATAGCAATATGCTGTACTGCAATCATAATCATACTGAAAATGAATCTCATTCCCATATATACATCATGGAAGCTCTTAAAGCGACCTTGACTGCAAAAGAAAAAGCACCTGAACCCCACCCGGGATCTCAAGTGCTTATTTCAGAGCGACAGACGGGGCTCGAACCCGCGACCCCGACCTTGGCAAGGTCGTACTCTACCAACTGAGCCACTGTCGCACTTATGCGTTCCGCTGACTGGAACAATAAATACTATACTATATCATTTTTAAAATGTCAACAACTTTTTTCATTTTTGTGGCGCAGCCGCAGTTAGCATGTAAGTGCGACTTTACGAATAACACGGGCTGAACTGTTACGCTGTTACACTTTTCCCGACCCTGTCCGAAAGTCGGCTTTCTGGATCCTCATAATCATCATGGTCTTACGCGGGCTGTGATCTTCCCACTGCTGCTGATGATCGGGGTAATACTGATGCGTAAAACACATAATGAAATCTTGAATCTGTTTATCGAATATAATATATTATAAATGAAAAAGGAGCAACCGCCCAAAGTTTATAAGGGTGGTTTTTCTATGCGAGAACATCACTTCATATATGTAAATACAAATATCAGCAATGCCAGAATGAACATTCCAAAAGCCATTAAGTCTTTAAAATCATATGTTTTCCGGCAGGGCAAAGGAAATCTTATTGTCATTTCCCTTGATTTATACTATACTTACAGCAAATCATTTCAAAAAGGAGTTATCGGTTTATGAAATTTATATACCCTGCGGTTTTCCGCAGAAACGAAGACGGAGGTTACTACGCTTTCTTCCCGGATCTGGAATGCTGCGAAGCACAAGGTGAGACACTCGACGACGCGATTGAAAATGCAAACGAAGCGTGCCGGACGTGGATCACAGTAGAACTTGAGGAAGATGAGCCTGTAATGCCATATGTATCTGATATTGAAGATATTGAAGTGGAAGATGGAGATATCGTAAGAAACATTTCAGTGAACATCCGATTCTACGAAGGATGGGATGAATAGATTCATGTTTATTGAAGAAACACCGCTGTAATAGTAAAGACATACTGATCGAACAGCGGACACAGAAAAAGAAGATACTGCAACACTATGCCGACCCGTTTTACCTCATCCCCTCGAATCCATGTAACGCAATATCAAAATGCTCGTCCATTGGAACTCGCATTTTAATATCGCTAACATGGAGAACGAGGTGTATTCGGAACGCTCCATGTC
>CALWAR010000063.1 GCA_944375765.1 uncultured Mediterraneibacter sp.
TTAATGCGTTGACTTTTTATCTTCCAGAGATTACAATTCGGGTAGAGACTGATGATGTATTTTATTGCGGGCAATATTTCAGACACCTGCGAAAGTTAAGAAATCGAGGGGAAAATATGAAGAAGAAATTTCAGTACTTTTTTATGTTGACTTTCAGCACGCTTCTCATCGCATTTGGCACTTATTTTTTCAAGTTCACGAATAACTTTACGTTCGGAGGGATCACCGGCCTTGCCGTACTGGCTGCCCGGACCGGCGTTGTCTCCGCGGGAGACTTTAACTTTATCATGAGCATGATCCTCCTGCTCATAGGGCTGATCATCCTCGGAAAGAAATTTGCCGCGAAAACCGCGTACTGCAGCATTCTTCTGTCCGTCGCGCTTTCTGCAATGGAGCGCATCTGGCCCATGCGCGGTCCTTTCACCGATCAGCCGATGCTGGAGCTCTGCTTTGCCATCGCGCTGCCTGCTCTCGGCTCAGCCATCTTATTCAATATCGGAGCTTCCAGCGGCGGCACGGATATCATTGCCATGATACTCAAGAAATATTCCAGCTTTGACATCGGTCGCGCCCTTATGATATCCGATGCTCTGATCACCGGCGCAGGTTTCTTCGTCTTCGATGTTGAGACAGGACTTTACTCTCTGCTCGGTCTTGCCATACGTTCCTTTATGATCGACACATTTATCGAGAGTTTTAATCTGTCGAAATATTTCAATGTAGTCTGCGATGCTCCCGAGAATATCTGTGATTTCATCGTACATACGCTTGGCAGGAGCGCCAGTGTCTGTCACGCCAAAGGCGCTTATTCGGGAAAGGACAAATACATCATCTTCACCGCATTAAACCGTGTGCAGGCCGTACGCCTGAGGAACTATATCCGCGAGAATGATCCCGAAGCGTTCATACTGATCTCCAACACGAGCGAGATCATAGGAAAGGGATTCCACAGTGTATAGAACTGATACAGATGAATGGAGAATTGATAAATGAAACACCTTGTTATAGCAGAAAAACCATCTGTCGCACGTGACATCGCCCGTGTGCTCGGATGCAGTCAGAAACATAATTCTTATATAGAGGGAAAAGAGTACGTCGTCACCTGGGCGCTGGGACATCTGGTGACGCTGGCAGATCCGGAACAGTACGGGGACCAGTATAGGACCTGGAGCATGGACACTCTTCCCATACTTCCCAAGAGCTGGAAACTCGTCGTCATAAAACAGACCGCCCGGCAGTATCATGCCGTAAAAGAACAGCTTTTCCGCAAAGACGTATCGGATATCGTCATCGCGACTGACGCCGGAAGAGAAGGCGAGCTCGTTGCACGATGGATCCTCGAGAAAGCCGGCTGCCGAAAGCCGCTCTGGCGTCTGTGGATCTCTTCAGTGACAGACAGGGCGATACGCGAAGGCTTTGAACATCTAAGACCGGGCAGGGCCTATGAGCCGCTCTGCCGCGCCGCCGTCGCCCGTGCGAAAGCGGACTGGGTGGTCGGCATCAATGCGACGCGCGCCATGACGTGCAGGTATAACGCCCAGCTCTCCTGCGGAAGAGTGCAGACTCCCACACTGTCTATGATCGCCGCACGCGAAGAAGAGATCAGGAAATTCGTCCCCAAAACCTACTATGGCCTGAAACTCTCTGCCGGAGGCGCCATATTCACATGGATCGATTCCGGGACAGGCTCCGGCCGCACCTTTGACCGGGACATACTTGAAAAGATCAGGCGCAGTCCGGAAACTGCTCTGCATATCACAGAAGTAAAACGAAGATCCAAAAAGAAATATCCGCCTGCACTGTACGATCTCACCGCTCTGCAGAGGGAGGCCGATCAACGTTTCGGCTTCTCTGCCAGGATGACGCTCAATATCCTGCAGCGTCTGTACGAGGAGCATAAAGTACTCACTTATCCCCGGACAGATTCCCGCCATCTCACCAGCGACATGACATACACTCTGAAAGAGCGCCTTGAGGCATGCGCCGTCGGACCATACCGGAAAGCAGCCGCCGGCATCGCGAAAAAAGAGATTCATACAGACAAGTCTTTCGTCGATGACGCAAAGGTATCCGATCACCATGCTATCATTCCGACAGAGCAGTTTGTCCAGCTTGACCGTATGACAAATGATGAGAGAAAGATCTATGATATGGTCGTACGCCGCTTCCTCGCCGTACTTTCGCCGGCATGCGAATATACAGATTTAAGCGTCACAGGAATGCTTGGGAGCGAGCGGTTCCAGGCAAAAGCTTCTGTCATAAAAAAAGAGGGCTGGATGGAAGTCTATGACGCCGGATGGCAGGAGATCGGAGACGACTCCGGGCAGGACTCTGACAGTCAGGCGGATCCGTTACACTCATCCGGGGACAGAGGAGACATGCAGACTGCAGAGATGCTCGACGGCTTAAAAGCAGACGACCATCTCCCGGTCTCTTCCATGTCCATTACAGAGGGAAAGACAAAGCCGCCGGCCTGTTTCACAGAGGGAACGCTGATCGCCGCCATGGAAGATCCGGTGCGCTACCTGCCTCAGAAAGACCGGACTCTTGTCCGCACCCTCGGTGAGACCGGCGGGCTCGGCACAGTGGCCACGCGTGCTGATATCATCGAAAAGCTGCTCGGCAGTTTTCTCATGGAAAAGAAAGGGAAGGAACTGCATATCACTTCCAAGGGCAGGCAGCTCCTCTCCCTCGTACCCGCGGATCTGAAAAGCCCGGAGCTTACGGCGCAGTGGGAGATGCGCCTGAAATCCATTGCGCAGGGGAAAGACTCCGATAAAGAGTTTCTTTCAGAGATCGAGGACTACACAAAGGCGCTCATCCAGGAGATCCGCGAATCCTCCGGAACTTTCCGCCACGATAATCTGACGCGCCGCAAATGCCCGGAATGCGGGAAGCTGATGCTCGAAGTAAACGGAAAACACGGGAAGATGCTCGTATGCCAGGACCGTGAGTGCGGCTTTCGCGAGACAATATCACGCCGCACGAACGCCCGGTGTCCTGTCTGCCATAAAAAGATGGAACTCGTCGGAAAGGGCGACGCCCAGAGATTTGTCTGTACTTGCGGACACAAAGAAAAGCTCTCCTCTTTTCAGGAGCGAAAGAAAAAAGAAGGAAAAAGCGCGAATAAGCGGGATGTGGCTGCTTATATGAAAAAACAGGCAAAAGAGGCAAATGAACCGCTCAATAACGCGTTCGCGGAAGCATTTAAAAATCTGGGACTATAGATGTAAATTCGTGTTTGCCGGGGAGGTACTTCCTCGGTAAAACGTCCGAAAATCACTCGGACAAAATGAAATGACGTCCGTATTCGTACCAGTCGGGATTGTAATGCTTCCGGCTCCGGTTACAAAAGGAAGAAAAACTAATAACCCTGAAATATAGCTAAAAGCGATCAGCCGAACGGACAACTCGCGATGCTCAGACAAGTCCGCCCGTCTGATCAACGCTATATCCCAGGGTTAAAGTTTATCTAACCTTTCTCCACAGTCACCGTCCGCATCACAATCCCGACTGTCCGAAAGTTGCATCATATAGGCTGTGTCCGTTTGATTTTCTGCGTTTTTCCAGGCGGAAGTGTCTCTCCGACAATCTCGGAATTTAAAAAAATCGGCTGAAAGGGTGGATTTTATCGATTCCATTCCTATTTCAACCGGTTTTTGATTTTCAGTTTTGTCGGAGTGAATGCCGGATGCGACAGAGCAGAAAACGGACGGGATGAGGCGCAGGAAGACTTAAATGAGATGAGCGGTATGTGAGGAAGGCGACTTCGGAATAATCTGATAGAAAAAGTTAAAGATCTGGAAGCTGATGTTAAGCCGCAAAATGGACTGTTTGAGCCAAAGGCGAGTTGTCCATTTTGCGGCTTTGCTTTTCATCAGCTTTCAGATCCTTTAGTTTTTCTCAGATTATGGAGCGGAGCCTGAAGCACATACCGTTCCTCTCAAAAAAGTATTTCCCCGCCTCATCTCCGCCCGTTTTCGGACCTTATATCATCGGCAGTCTCCCCGGCAAACACGAATTTTACAGCACATGATAATGCGGTATGATATCTTCATAGTGGCCGTCTTTCATGAGAAATCCGCCCGGGATCGTTCCGAGCCGGACAAAGCCCAGCTTCCTGTACAGCCGCAGCGCATATTTGTTGCTGGCGACGACTGCGTTGAACTGCAGGATGCCAAATCCCAGCTCTTTTCCTTTCTGCATGCAGTGCATCACCAGCTTCTCGCCGATATGCTGCCCTCTTATATCTTTTCTGACCGCATAACTGGCGTTGCAGATATGGCCGCAGCGCCCCACGTTATTCGGATGCAGGATATACAGTCCGACGATCACCCCGCTGTCTGTATCATATGCGATCCCGGTGAACGACTGCTGACGAAAGAATTCATCACCACTTTCTTCCGTCAGCAGTTCTGTCTGAGGAAATGCTTCGCCGTCTTCCACGACCTGATTCCATATCGCAACAGCTTCCTTTGTATCTTTCTTTTCGTATCCTCTTATCTGTATCTCCATCTCTCGTCTCCTCTGATAACACCTTTCCCTGATATCCGTACACCGGGCACAGCCTGTACACCTCTCATCGGAAGAAATGATCGCCAAGCTGATAACCGCCTCCGCCTGTACTGAAATACAGACAGTCTCCCACCGGATTGCTGCCTGCCAGTGCATCGGCCGCAGCCTGCATCGCCGAATCCGTATATCCGTCGCTGGCCAGAACAGAGTCAAGCCATCCTGTCATTGCCGGAGTGAACTGTCCCGACTGATAGATCACATCTGTGATCGTATCCGGAAAGGAGCCGCTCCGGACACGATTCATCACAACTGCCCCGACTGCGACCTGTCCCTCGTAAGGCTGGTTGCCCGCTTCGCAGAAGATCAGCGCCGCAAGAAGCTCCTGCTCTGAGGCGGATGCGCTGACTGCTGCCGCCTGCTTTGCTTCCTCCGCCTCTTTCGCCGCTTTCTCTGCGGCTTTCTGCGCTGCCAGCCGTGCTGCTTCCTGGGCTGCTTTCTTCTCCTCTTCTACTTTCTTCAGATATGCCCTCC
>CALWAR010000064.1 GCA_944375765.1 uncultured Mediterraneibacter sp.
TCAAGATGAGATATCCCATAACGAGAAGTTAGTAAGACCCCTTGAAGACGACGAGGTAGATAGGGCAGAGGTGGAAGCATGGTAACATGTGGAGCTGACTGTTACTAATAGGTCGAGGGCATAACCAGAGCGGGAATAGGCATGTCGTTGCTTAGCGCCTGAATTTCAGGCGGTTAGCATGGAGGGTATCCGGAAGGGTACATGGATGAGATTTCTTTGTATGTAGTTTTGAAGGTATACGAACAATTTACAGGAATTAGAAGAAGCACCTGGAAGAGCGATCTTCCGGGTGCTATTTGTGTGTCCGGAGGATACATATCGTAATCAATTTTTTGTGAATTTGTTTTAAGAAAAAAAGAAAAGTCCGTTTTATGGTACATATAATGCTGTACACTATAACCAGTTCACGAAATGATTTTTAAAGACTGGAGGTGTCAGTATGAAAGGGTATACTACGGCAGAGGGATATATGGGATTTGTAAATGGAACCTATATGCTGTTTGCCAGTGAATCGGAATATAGAGAATATATAGAAGCGGAATAGAAGCAGATTTTTGTATGATCGGATAATTCAGTTATCTTTTCTCATTGCTCATAGTCGCTGGTTTTATTAACAAAAAAGAGTGTAATCGGTTTTTTCCCTTGACAAATGCGCTTGATGAGTTTACCATTATAGCATTAACATTTTATCAAGGAGGAATTATTATGAAAATGTTAAAAAAGGCAGCAAGTCTCACGCTTGTATCAGCCATGGTATTTTCACTCGCTGCATGCGGAAGCAGCGGCGGGAGCAGCGAAGGTGATCCTGATGCTACTACATTCAAAATCGGCAGTATAGGACCTACGACAGGAAACAATGCAATTTATGGTACGGCTGTTCAGAACGGCATTCAGCTTGCCGTTGACGAAATCAACGCGGACGGCGGTCTCAACGGATATCAGATAGAATATCAGTTTGAAGACGATCAGAGCGACTCCGAGAAATCAGTGAATGCATATAATACGCTGAAAGACTGGGGGATGCAGATGCTTGTGGGAACAGTTACGTCTACACCGTGCGTTGCTGTTGTAGAGGAGACTCATGCAGACAATATGTTCCAGTTTACGCCGTCGGCGACAACTGTGGAAGCCATTCAGTATGACAATGCATTCCGCATGTGTTTCTCAGATCCAAGCCAGGGTACAGTGTCTGCAGACTATATCGCAGATAATGGACTTGCATCCAAGATAGCGATTATCTATGACAGCTCTGACACGTATTCTACCGGTATCTATCAGAGTTTCGCATCAGAGGCAGAGACAAGAGGGCTTGAGATTGTAGCGGCAGAGGCGTTTACAGCGGACAGCAATACGGATTTCTCTGTGCAGATCCAGAAAGCAAAAGATTCTGGGGCAGATCTTGTGTTCCTTCCGATTTACTATCAGCAGGCTTCTCTGATACTGGCACAGGCTGACAGAGCAGGTTTCAGCCCTGAGTGGTTCGGAGTAGACGGTATGGACGGTCTTCTGGATGTGGAAGGATTTGACGGAAGTCTTGCGGAAGGACTTATGTTCCTGACGCCGTTTACACCGAATGCAGAAGATGAAGCGACACAGACATTTGTTGCCAATTATGAGGCTGAGTTTGGCGATACACCGATCCAGTTCGCGGCAGATGCGTACGACTGCATGTATGTGATCAAAACAGCCGCTGAGCAGGCAGATATCACACCGGATATGAGCATCTCAGATATCTGTGAAGCAATGAAAGGGGCTATGACAGAGATTACTATTGACGGCCTTACAGGAAAACAAATCTCATGGGGCGAGGATGGCGAGCCGTCTAAAGAGCCGACAGTCGTAATTGTAAGAGACGGAGAATATGAAGTGCTCCAGGCTGAGTAATATTATTCTTCATAGCTAAAAAAGAAACCTGAGTATCAGATGAGAATAAGTTTTCAACTGATATTCAGGTTTTACTTATTATGCAGGAAAGGATTCCGGACTATTTTAAAAGTCTTTCAGGCAGGAACGAGGTCATGATCTGCATACAGATGCTCTGAGCTTAGGACCGACAGATGCTGCAACGGCAATTTTTAATGCGTCTCCCGGAAGATATGGGAGCACGCCGACCGTGAGAGCTGCGGAGAAAGACTGTCCTGACTGCCATGCAAGCCAGGCAGTTCCAAATGTATAGCACACAACCATGCCGAGGATCATGCCAACGACGGCAGCGCTTCTTTGCCATTTAAAATATTTCATCACACTCCCCTGAATGAGAGCGAGGAAGAGAAATCCTGCAAGATACCCCCCGGTCGGGCCTGCGATTTTTCCAAGGCCGCCGCTGAAAGAGGAGAAGACCGGGAGTCCTGCGGCTCCCAGGGCAAGATATATAAGTACGCTGAGCGTGCCGGCCTTAGTTCCCAGTATATATACTGCGAGAAAGATAACAAAATTTGTAAGAGACAACGGAACCGGACTGACAGGAACAGGAATGGAGAAAGGAGCTGCGATACAGAGCGCAGATGTTGCCAGCCCTGTAACGGCCATCAGGCGTGTCCTGTATCTCGTTTCAGATATAGAAATATTGTTGTTCATGATGATTCCTTTCGAGTAGTTTTTATAAAAGTATAAGGAATACACGAAAAGTTGTCAACTAAATTATAAAAAAAGTTGACAATATGTAAATTTCGGAATGATACGATCCGACACAAGAAATTGACTTATAGAGCCTCACAATATATAATATCTTTTGAGAAAAATTATCAATAGCAGACATACAAAAGGTGAGGCTTATTATGAAACTAAAAGAGGGAAAAAACAATCATACTTATGTGGTCGGGAAAATACAGATTGAACTAAACCTTGAACGCAGGCTCGAGGCGCTCGGTCTGACGGAAGGATCTAAGATCACGATATTAAACAATGATAAAAAGGGCGCAATGACCGTGAAATTCCGCGGGACACGATTCGCACTTGGGAGACGCATTGCCGACAATATCTTCGTAAAGGAGGAATCGGCATGAATGGGAAAGTGATCAATGTGGGATTCATCGGGAATCCCAACTGCGGAAAGACGACATTGTTCAATGCCTACACCGGAGCCAACCTGAAAGTGGCGAACTGGCCGGGCGTTACAGTGGAGAAGAAAGAAGGACGTACTACATACAAGGGGCAGGAGTTCAAGCTGATCGACCTGCCCGGCATTTACAGCCTGACGTCTTATACAATGGAAGAAAAGGTGTCCCGTGAGTGCATTATGAGCGATGAGGTAGACGTGATCGTGGACGTGGTGGACGCGTCCTGTCTGGAACGAAACCTGTACCTGACGTTGCAGCTCATTGAGCTTGGGAAACCGGTTGTTCTGGCGCTCAATATGATGGATATCGTGGAAGAGCGGGGAATGGAGATCGATCTTCACCGTCTGCCTGAGATGCTCGGCATTCCTGCGATCCCTGTATCGGCGAGAAAACGCACGGGGCTTGAAATCCTGCTCCATGCGGTGGCGCATCACCAGGAATATGCAAAGCAGGGACCGTTCATCCACCATCATTCGGATCAGACGGGGCATAAACACAATCACCACAGCGAGTATGCCATGGTGTATGATGATGAGATAGAGGATAAGATTGATGCGGTCATCGAACAGTTCTGTGAGAAAGATCCTGAGATGAACAATATGCGCTGGCACGCCATCAAGACACTCGAGCAGGATGATTCGGTGATGAAAAAG
>CALWAR010000065.1 GCA_944375765.1 uncultured Mediterraneibacter sp.
GTACCGCTTAATTTTCGAGTTGATAAAGGGAATTTTTTCTTGATAAAAAGAGGGAAGATAATTGAAATGTTGATAACTACAGAAGAAAAGCCCCGGCGTAAACCGGGGACTTTGTCTACAGTCTGAAGCGGGCGCTGATGAGCGCCCGCCTGTATACTGATATGATTCCTGCGGATTTTGGATCTTTTTATCTGTACATGGAGAAAGAATCCTCGTCGTAATTGCTCAGGTTCTTATATATGCCTCTGTCGTCCGCCTCTTTGATCAGCATATCCCGCGACTTCTTCGCCAGTGTCTGATCTTTAAAAGAGCTCGGGCCGCCCACGCATCCACCGTCGCAGGTCATTCCCTCGACAAAGTCCTCGGGAAGCTTACCGACTCTCATGAGCAGAAGCGCCTTTTTACATTCAGCGCATCCGTTTGCCTTGTATACTTTGACGTCGATATTATCGCCGGATTCTTTCAGGCTCTCCTGGACCGCAGCCGCAACTCCGCCGGAGTTGCCGAATCTCTTGCCGAATACGGAGGCTTCCTGATATGTATTCTCGACCGGCTCGAGTGTGACTCCTTTCGCCCTCATTATGGCGCGTATCTCGCTGTATGTCAGCGCATAATCGGCGTTGCCCTCGATTCTCTGATCCACGACCTCTGACTTCTTCGCAAGACATGGCCCGATAAACACAGTGACTGCATCCGGTTCTTTCGCCTTTATCATACGGGACACTCCGCACATCGGAGAAACCGTCGTAGACACAGCGTCGTTAAGCTCAGGGTAATGCTTTCGCACCAAATTGACGAATCCCGGACAGCAGGAGGTCACTTTTTTCTTTCCCTCCTTATACGCCTCGCGCCACTCTTCCGCCTCATATTTTGCGGTCAAATCTCCGCCCAGGCCTACCTCTACAAATTCTGTGAAGCCAAGTTCTTTCATGGCTTTTCTCCAGCTTCCCATCGTGATATCAGGCCCGAACTGTCCTTCTGTGGCAGGCGCCAGCATCGCATAGACAGGTTTGTCCGACTGTATCGCTTTTATCACGTCGACGATCCATGTCCTAGAACCGATCGCGCCGAACGGGCAGCTATGGATACATTTTCCGCAGCGGATACACTTATCGTCATCGATCACGGAAATGCCATACTCATCATAGGATATTGCGTCGACCGGGCAGCTGAATTTGCACGGTCTTTTCAGATGCGCGATGGCATTGTATGGACAGGCCTCGGCGCATTTCCCGCACTCTTTGCACTTTGCCGCATCGATATGCGTGCGGTGGCGTCCCTGTTCGATCGCCCCGAATTTGCAGGCGTTGATACATGCTTTCCCAAGACAGTTCTGACAGTTCTCTGTCACTGTATAGCTGGAGATCGGACAATCCTCGCATGCCGAACTGATCACCTGGATGATGTTCCCGTCATCCTTTACCCCCGGAGCCTTACCCTCTGCAAGGCGGACACGCTGACGGATGATCTCTCTTTCCTTATAGATACAGCAGCGGAACTGAGGGGTTGGTCCCGGGATCAGTTTGAACGGGATCTCGTCCTTGCGTTCCTCAAGCTCGCCTGAGAAAGCCATTCGCGCCACTTCCTCCAACACTGCATGTTTGATCTTGATTACGTTTGCATCTGCGTACCTCAAAGCTCTTCTCCTCCACAACTAAGATATTTACGGTTACAAAGTACGGATAGAACATACTTTCCCCTTAAATAATATAACATGAGACTGTGGTTTTTCCTAGTGATTTATTTAACAATATCTGTACAAATTACAGTACAATCAGCCGCTTCCCTTTACGCAGATAAAAGCCTTTCTGTCAGGAAAACAATTTCCGGGCGTAGTGCACGGACTGCATCGCGTCTTTCCCGTAGAAATCAGCCCCGATCATATCGGCGTATTCCTGATTGAGCACCGCTCCCCCGACCATGACTTTGCACAGGGGCGCCTTTTCCCGCAACTGCCGTATCGTCTCCTCCATACTTACCACAGTCGTTGTCATCAGGGCGCTCAGTCCCACCAGACGGACGTCTTTGTCAAGCGCGGTCTCCACGATCTTCTCCGGCGGCACATCCTTTCCAAGATCGATTACGTCAAAGCTGTAATTCTCAAGCAGGACTTTCACGATGTTTTTCCCGATATCGTGGATGTCTCCTTTTACAGTCGCAAGTATGACTGTCCCGAGCTTCTCCCTGACCTCGCCGCTTATGTCCATCTTCTCTTTGAGAACAGCGAAAGCGCTTTTCGCCGCCTCTGCGCTCATCAGAAGCTGGGGCAGGAACACGGTCCCCTTTTCAAATCCCTCTCCCACATGGTTGAGCGCCGGAATGAGTTCCTCATTGATGATATCCAGCGGTTCTTTGTCTTTTATAAGTTCTCTTGTCCGGGCGGATGCATCTTCTTTCAGCCCTTTCTCAATGCATTCTCCAAGCGTGACAGATGCGCCCGGCCTGTGCTGCGCGCCGCCTGTCTTCTCATCTGACGAAAGGGTCTGTGTGTATTTTCCGATGTATGCTTCACAGTTCTCATCCAGTCCCATCAGAGCATGGTATGCATACCACGCTTTCATCATATCTTCCGAGGAGGGATTGATAATCCCTGCGCTAAGCCCGCTCATCATCGCCATTGTGTAGAACGCGGCATTTATGACCGGGCGTGCGGGGAGTCCGAAAGAAATATTGGAAACACCCAGGACAGTATTGACGCCCAGCTCCTGTCTCAGTCTTCTGAGAGTCTCAAGAGTGACTTTCGCGCCGTCTGGTTCTGAACTTATCGTCATGGCAAGAGCGTCGATCACGATATCTTTCTTTTTGATCCCGTATCTTTCGGCCTCTTTGATGATCTTTTCAGCGATGCGTATGCGTCCGTCTGCGTCAGAGGGAATACCGCTCTCATCGAGCGTAAGACCGATCACCACTCCGCCGTACCGGCGGATCAGAGGGAAGACCTGATCCATGGACTCTTTCTTGCCGCTTACAGAGTTCACCATCGCCTTGCCGTTATAGATGCGCAGCGCGGCTTCCATTGCGCCTGCGTCCACTGTATCGATCTGGAGAGGCAGGTTGACCACGCTCTGAAGGGCTTTTACAGCTTCTTTCATCATGGAGGCCTCATCGATATCCGGGAGTCCGACATTGACGTCAAGAATATGTGCGCCGTTATCCTGCTGCGTGATCCCCTCTCTTAATATATAATCGATATCACGCTCTTTGAGCGCCTGTTTAAACCGCTTCTTCCCCGTCGGGTTGATCCGCTCTCCTATAATCTTCGATCCGCACCCCAGGAACACGCTCTGTCCGTACGAAGACACGATCGTATGATCTTTTTCCTGCGGGGGAGTAACTGTGATGTCCCTGGTAAGCTCTGCCACAGCGCGGATATGCTCCGGCGTCGTACCGCAGCATCCCCCGACGATGCATGCGCCCGCAGAGACGATCCTGTGCATCTGATCCGCAAAGACTTCCGGTGAGATATCATAGTAAGTCATTCCGTCTTTCTGCTTCGGCAGGCCTGCATTCGGTTTCACGATCAGCGGAAGAGACGAGTATCTTACGTACTCCTCTATCACAGGCATCATCTGATCAGGTCCCATCCCACAGTTTATTCCGATCGCATCTGCACGCAGTCCCTCCAGGAGGGCGATCACAGACGGGACGTTTGCGCCGGTCAGAAGTTTCCCCCTCTCGTCATAGATCGTCGTCGCGAATACGGGGAGCGAAGTGTTCTCTTTCGCCGCCAGTACGGCGGCTTTCAGCTCATATGTGTCGCTCATCGTTTCGATATGGATAAGATCAGCGCCCGCTTCCTCTCCCCACTTCGCCACTTCCCGGAACGCCTCGTAAGCCGTCTCAAACTCCAGGTCGCCCATGGGAGCCAGCAGCTTCCCGGTCGGTCCGATATCAAGCGCCGTATAGACCGGACGGTCTGCGCCGGCCTCTCTGACCGCTGCTTTCACATGAGACACTGCTGTCTTTACTATGTCTTCGAGGGAGCTGCTCTCATCATGGAATTTCAGAGCGTTAGCCCCAAACGTATTCGTCAGGATGATATCGCTTCCCGCCTCGATATATTTTCTGTGTATCTCGCGGATCGTCTCCGGATGCGTGACATTCCACATCTCAGGGAGTTCTCCCGGTGCGAGCCCTCTCTCCTGCAGAAGTGTGCCCATCCCTCCGTCAAAATAAAGCAGTTCTTTTCCCAATCGTTCTGTTATCATAAGTATTCCTTTCCGAGTATTCCTCTGAATGAGGGCCGCCTGTTCATCTGCGGTACTCACAGTCTGTCTTGCTGCAGGCTTCACATCCCGCTGCCGGGCATCTCTCTTTGATCGGACTGGCTCCGATCAGCGCCGTGACCGATTTCGTCGGCGTCATCATATAGCCGTCCGTCATGGAGAGACCGATCGTCTTCGCACAGTCCAGGATCCGCATGATCGGTTCCTGGTAATGGATATCGAAGTCTCCGTATCCCGGGCTGAACCGGGGCCTTAAGTAGAGTTTCTCTTTCTCCAGCTCTTTTCCTGCTTCTTCCTGTATTTTGTCGCAGTATTCTTCCAGGAGCGCCGCCGCGCATGCCTGCAGAATGACTGCTCTGCTCATATCTGTGACAGAAGAGCGGCGTATGAGATGATCCACTCCGATGCCGAGTGTTGCGCCAAACAGCACGAGCCTGACGCATCCTTTTAAGTTTCTGGAGAGGCTTTTGCTCACCAGCTTCATATTTGCTGCTTTTATCGTCCCGTCCGCATCCTGTTCCATATCAAAAATGCGGCAGATGGATCTCGGATCCGCTGCTCTTTCAAGCTCTGTAAATGATTCCTGGATCATCGCGCAGGTCCGTTCATCTGCCGTATTATTTCCATATCCCAGATACCGGACGGCTTCTTTCATCCGTCTGTCCATCTTTCTTTCGCCCCTAAGCTTTTATGATCTCTGACAGGTTGCTCATGATAGCCGCCGCTACGTCCGGCTTGTTCATCGAATAAATATGTATGTTCCTCACGCCGTTTGCCAGAAGGTCGATGATCTGGTCCGTAGCATAAGCGATGCCGGCCTGCTTCATAGCGGCAGGAGAACTTCCGAACCGGTCGAGGATCGAGAGGAATCTCCTTGGGAACACAGTTCCTGAGAGTTCCTGGCTCTTCTTCATCTGCGATGCGCTTGTGATCGGCATGATGCCCGGCAGCACCGGGACTGTGATGCCCGCCTCGCGGATCCGGTAGAGAAAATTATAATGGATATCATTTTCAAAAAACATCTGCGTTGTGAGGAAATCCACGCCGCTGTCCACCTTTTGTTTCAGATAGCGGATATCATCCTCTCTGTGCTCATTCTCCACATGTCCTTCGGGATAGCACGCGGCTCCGATACAGAAGTCGCCGTGCTTTCTGATCTCCTCTATCAGTTCGCTGGCATACCGGAACCTGTCTTTGGAGGGAAACGCCATCCCCTCCGGGATATCGCCTCTGAGAGCAAGGATATTGTCGATGCCGAGCGATTTTAAGTTTTCGATCACCTGACGCACTTCGTCCTTTGTCGAGGACGCGCAGGTCAGATGCGCGAGACTTAACACGTGCAGATCATTTTTGATATGGGATGCGATCTTCGCCGTATTCCTGCTCGTTCCTCCCCCTGCCCCGTAAGTCACGCTGATGTATGCAGGGTTCAGCTTTGCGATCTCATCAGTAGCCGATGCCACTTTGTCGTATCCCTCGTCTGTTTTGGGCGGGAATACTTCAAAGGAAATGTGTATCTTGTTTTCGTTCAGTCTGTCGATTATCTTCATCTGCTTAATGTACTCCTGTTCTGATTCTGTTCGTTTCTCTGTCTGTTCTCTGCCTTATTCTCCGACGAGGCTTCTGTACAGGTCTTCATACTGCCGTGCGGAATTTTTCCACGAAAAATCCTGGCTCATGGCCCTCTCTACGATCTTATTCCAGTCTCTTTTCTTGTCATAGTATATCCTCTCTGCATAGCGGATCGTGTTCAGCATCTCATGGGCGTTGTAGTTGCAGAAGCTGAATCCCGTCCCTGTCTTTTCATACTCGTTGTACGGTTCCACTGTATCTTTGAGTCCGCCTGTCTCGCGCACGATCGGGATCGTGCCGTAGCGCAGGCTCATGAGCTGGCTCAGGCCGCAGGGCTCGAAAAGCGACGGCATGAGGAAAGCGTCGCAGGACGCGTATATCCTGTGGGACAGTTCGTCTGAATAATAGATGTTGGCCGATACTCTCCCCGAATACTTCCATGCAAAGTGGCGGAACATATTCTCATCTTTCCCATCGCCTGTCCCGAGTACGACGATCTGCACCGCATCCCGGCACAGTTCATCCATGACATAGTCCACAAGGTCGAATCCTTTCTGATCTGTCAGACGCGACACCATGCCGATCAGCATCACTTTCGGGTCTTTGTCAAGTCCCAGCTCCTCCTGAAGAGAAGCCTTGTTCAGCGGCTTGTTCTTACGGAAGCTGCCGGTCGAGAAGTTCTTCGCGATCCTGTGGTCTGTCTCCGGATTCCAGTCGTCGTAGTCCAGACCGTTCACGATGCCGCACAGGTCGCCCGCTCTTGCGGACATAAGACCGTCGAGTCCCTCTCCATAGAACGGCGTCTTGATCTCCTCTGCATAACTGCCGCTGACTGTCGTCACTTTGTCCGCGTAGACGATGCCGCCTTTCAGGAGATTGGCGTCCCTGTACGCTTCCATCTTATCCGGCACGAAATAGTACTCCGGCAGCCCGGTAATGCCTCTGACCGTCTTCGTATCCCACACACCCTGGAATTTCAGGTTATGTATCGTCATGATCGTCCTGATCCCGCGGTAATACTCGCCGAGATATCTGAAATTGTCCAGATATACCGGGATCAGTCCGGTCTGCCAGTCATGGCAGTGGATAAGGTCCGGTCTGAAATCGATCACAGGCAGGATACTTAAGACTGCCTTTGAAAAGAATGCAAATTTCTCGATTCCCCATTTCGGATCTCCGTCATACGGCGCAAATCCATTGAAGTAATGCTCGTTGTCGATAAAATAAAATGTAATGTCATTGAGCACTGTCTTCAGTATGCCCACATACTGATTCTGTCCGGCGATATCCATATAAAAATGAGCAACGTACTCCATCTTATCTTTCCATTCCTGCTTCATACAGGCGTACTTCGGAATGACAACACGGACATCATACTTCTCCTTGTCAAAATCCTTTGGAAGTGACCCTACGACATCGGCAAGCCCCCCTGTCTTGATAAAAGGAACACACTCAGATGCAGCAAACAAAATGTTTTTCATATTACGATCCTCCATTTTCTGCCTTATCGGGACAAAAGGCATTTGTCACTTGCTATTATACCCCATTCGCCGGATATTGCAAAGGATTTTATCGCTTTACCATGACATTCGGGCATAAATCTCCGGGCCATCCCCTCACGTATTTCCACTCCGTCAGTTTCTGTGACGGTACTCCAGTTGTATCGTATCTGCGATCAGGGCAATGAATTCCGAGTTTGTCGGTTTCCCTTTGCCCGTACTCACAGTATATCCGAAAAGCTCGTCCAGCGTGTCCAGTTTTCCTCTGCTCCACGCAACCTCGATGGCATGCCGTATGGCCCGCTCCACACGGCTCGAAGTCGTCTGATACTTCTTTGCCACCGTAGGGTAGAGGATCTTTGTGATCGCGTTTAGGACGTCCATGTCATTGACGGCCATCATGATCGCGTCTCTCAGGTAGTGGTATCCTTTGATATGGGCAGGTATTCCAATCTCATGGAGCATATTCGTTACACGGTTTTCCAGATTTTCCCCTCTCACAGCATTATCTGTCGTATTGTTCTCGCTTTTTCTATCCGGGTTTCTTGACATGTTTCTTACGGATTTTATCCGGTCAAGCAGCATTTTGTTGTTGAACGGTTTTAAGACGTAGTAATTTGCGCCTTTATTAAAGGCATCCTCTGTGATCTTTTCCTGGCCGACCGCAGTGATTACGATAAAATACGGACGTTTATTGACAAAATGATCCTGTCCCACTTTCTCCATCACTGTCAATCCATCCATTTTCGGCATGATCAGATCGAGGAGAACGACATCCGGCTGTCTTTCTCTGATTATCTGACACATCTCCTCGCCGTTTTTAGCCTTTCCCACCAGGTCGAGTTCCTTGTCTGCGCCGATCATCTCTCCCAGGATATCAAGCATTTTCTGATTGTCATCCGCGATCGCCACACTCAAATGCTCCATTCTCTTCTCTCCTTTAGTTCTTAAGAAACCTTTTCCTTGGAAACGCCACGGGCTTATTATATCTGTGCCAAAATGCAGAATCAAGAAGATTTTGTAGCACTAATTCGACATTGTTTTCGACGATTCAGACAATCCGACCTGTTCCAGCATATTATCTATAAATATGCCATATCCTTTTGTCGAATCCTGTACGAACACATGTGTGACTGCACCGATCAGTTTCCCGTTCTGTATGATCGGGCTGCCGCTCATCCCCTGTATGATACCTCCCGTTTTTTCCAGCAGTTCCCCGTCTGTTACCTGGATCACAAGCCCTTTGTTGATCTCTGCTCCGGACATGTCGATATCTGTCACCTGGATATCGTACTCTTTCACCTCATTGTCGATATAACACCGGATCACCGCATCCCCTTTGACGATCTCTTCTTTTGACGCCGTCTCGACAGGGATCTGCTCCTCAAACAGTTCGTCGATCCTGTCGATTGTACCGTATATCCCCGCCTCAGTATTTTTGTCAATGCTTCCCAGGATATTATAACTGTTGTATACGATGATCCCTTCCATCGTTCCGGGCGAGCCGCTGTAGCCTTTCGTGATATCCTGAATGCTCGTGCGGTAGACTCTTCCTCCGTCTATTGACATGAGTTCACTTGTATCCGTATCGTGTATCCCGTGTCCGAGAGCGCCGAAACGGCTCTGTTCCGTCAGGAACGTGACTGTTCCAAGCCCCTGGACGTTGTCGCGCACCCATATGCCGAGCCTGTACTCGCCCGGCGAATATTCCACCGGGGCGACCTTTACATCCATCGTATCCCCGTCTCTTTTCAGTGTGAGGACCACATCGCCTCCGTCCATGCTTCCGACAGTATCGAGCAGGTCCGCTTTTCCTGATATCTCCTGATGATCCACCGCCATGATGTAATCCCCGGATCTCACCAGATCAGCGGCCGGTTCATACTCATGTCCGTCAACGCACTGGATCTGTTCGGTGTTTAATACCATCACGCCGTCTGTCTCCATATAGATGCCGACCGGCATACCGCCCAGGAGTACTGTCTCATTTCCGGCAGAGGCAGTGTCTGCCTGCGCTTCCCAGAGCGTCTCTTCCTCCTGACGCTGCCGTACGCCTGCGACAAGCGCTGTGCCGCACAGAAAGAAAAAGATACCCGTCAGGATGCGTCCGGTCCTGCATCTTTGGCTTTCCATCATACTTTCACATCCTTTCCTGACGCCGCCGGGAACCGGCGCCGCAATCGATCGGACAGACGAAGATTCCTTTCCCTGTCCGCCGCCCCGGCAAATGTCTGCCCGTGCGGGCACGTCCTCCGTTTGCCGGGTTTATCGCGCAATAAAAAGAAAACGGATACTTGCACTGTATCCGTTTCTAGTATGTGTGGTTTTGGAGATTTCACTCTGGTATTATCTTTCACACTTTGCCAAATCTTTCATCTCTCTTGCGCTCTCAAGGATCGTATCCGTCACTTTTGAGCCTCCCAGCATCCTCGCCAGTTCTTTTACAGACGACTCTTCATCGAGTCGTTCGATCCGCGTCTGCACGCTTTTTTTGCCAGCGCTTTTCTCAATTAGAAAATGTACGTCTGCCGCAGCCGCGATCTGAGGCAGATGGGTAATGCAGATGACCTGTCTGCTCCCCGCGATCAGGCGGAGTTTCTCGCTCACCTTGTCCGCCGTTATCCCCGATATCCCGGTGTCGATCTCGTCAAAGATGAGCGTCGGCGTATCTTCCTTGTCTGCCAGCACTGTCTTGACCGCCAGCATGATCCTCGAGAGTTCGCCGCCCGATGCGATATTGGCCAGAGAACGGAGCGGTTCTCCGGGATTGACCGCCAGATAGAATTCTGCCTCATCGCTTCCGCTGGCGCTGTAATGTCCTGTATCGCTGACTCGCATCTCAAGTCTCGTGTCAAGGAAATTAAGTTCCGACATCTGCCGTCGGATCTCTTCTGAAAAAACAGAAGCGTTCTTTTCCCTTATCTTATGGAGTTCAAGGGATATTTTTTTTACTTTTCTGTATGCTTTATCCTTTTTTTCTTCAAGATCCTTTATATATGCGTCATAATCATTGAGTTCTTCTATTCTCTGCTTTTTCTTTTCGCAGTATGCCTGGATATCGCTGAGAGTCTTTCCATATTTTGCTTTCAGATGATTGATAAGATTGAGACGTTCCTCCGTCTCGCTGAACTCTTCATCTGAAAATTCAAAATTTTTGGCGTACTCTGAAAGTTCTCTGTTGAAGTCGTTAAGCAGACTGTCCACGTCCAGGAGCTGGCTGTAGAGTTCTCCTGATTTATCGTCAAAACCAGAGACATCCTGGAAAGCGCGGATCGCACGGCTTAAGCAGTCGCTTGCATTGCCCGACGCATCCTCTGCCGTGTACTGATAAGTCTCTGCGACGGCCTCTGTGATGTTCCTGCTCTCTGTCATCCTGCGGTACAGATGCTCCAGTTCCTCGTCCTCCCCCTGTATAAGAGCCGCGTCTTCGATCTCCGACACCTCGAACTCAGAAAGGGAGAGTTCCCGTCTTCTGCTTTCCTCATCCATGACAGAATCCATAAGCTGTCCCGACGTCTCCTGATAAGTGCGGTAGGCTTCCGATAGTTCTGCCTTTACGGGGCGTGTCTCATCATCCGCGTAGAGATCCAGAAGCGCAAGATGATTCCGCCTGTTTAAAAGCGTCTGACTGTCGTGCTGTCCGTGTATGTCTATGAGAAGCCCCGCCGCTTCTTTGAGCGCCGACATGCTGACAGTCTCTCCGTTGATCCTGCTGATGCTGCGTCCTCCCATCAGCTTTCGGCTGAGCGTGACCTGTCCGTCCTCGGGAATAATGTCCATCTGTTCTAGTTTCTTTCGTATCTCTTCGTCTTCCACAGAGAAAGTAAGTTCCACCAGCCCGCTGGAAGCCCCGCTGCGCAGCATGTCCGCACTGTATCTGCCGCCAAGCGCAAGTCCTACCGATCCCATCAGGATCGACTTGCCCGCTCCGGTCTCTCCGGTAAGGATATTGAGTCCCGGCCCGAAATCCACCTCAGACTCGTCGATCAGGGCAAGATTTTTCACATGAAGATTTTCTAACATATCTGCACCTACATCCCTTTTGAAATAATCTTACGTATCTTCTCCATTACAGCCGGGGTATCGTCCACCGTACGGATCGCGCACATGATCGTGTCATCCCCCGCGATGCAGCCCGCGACCTCGTTCCATTTCATGGCGTCCACCGCGGCGGCCACGGCCATTGCCATGCCGGACACAGTCTTTATTACAAGGATATTCTGAGCCATATCCATGGAGACATATCCGTCGCGCAGGACACGGATATACTTTTCGTTCATCTCGGGTTCCTCCTGCCGGTGTATGACATATTTCTGCTTTCCGCCGCTTACGGACACTTTCGTCAGCTTCAGATCCCGTATGTCCCTTGAGACAGTCGCCTGCGTCACTTTAAAACCGGCTCTGTTGAGATATTCCGCCAGTTCTTCCTGCGTCTCGATATCATATTGGCTGATCAGTTCGATGATCTTTGCATGTCGGCTGACTTTCATCTTTTCTTAATTTCCTTTCATTTTTTTGCGCATAGTCTTCATGAAACTCTCCCGGCCAAGCTTGATCAGGCGTGCCGTCTGCTCTGCTTTTCTGATGCAGACTCTCTCCCCGGTGACGAGCGTAGTCTGCTCTGCCCCGTCAAAACATACAGACACCTGCTCCTGACGCCCGTAACGTCCCTCACAGATCTCCACCTCGATGACATCGCCGGCCGAGAGCACGACGCTGCTTGTATTCAGAGCGTGGGAACAGATCGGCGTTATCAGGATCATCTCCGCAGTCGGCTCAACCACCGGCCCGCCGGCAGAAAGGTTATATCCCGTGCTTCCCGTAGGTGTGGATAAGATGACGCCGTCCGCGTGATAAGTGTTGAGCAGAGTTCCGTTTACATAGATATTGAAGCTTACGATCCTCACCTTTCCCTCTCTGGCGAGCACGATATCATTTAAGGCCATATCTTTCCGGGAACTTCTGAAACTGCCCTCAAGCATCATCCTCTCCTCGATGTCCGGCACGCCCGTGAAAAGACTCTCCAGCGCTTCCCGGAAATCTTTGAGTTCAACATCTGTCAGATAGCCGAGTGTCCCCAGGTTGATCCCAAGAAGCGGAAGATCTCTTTTTCCCAGATCCCGCACTGCACGGATCAGTGTTCCGTCGCCTCCGAGCACAAGTCCGCACTGTACGTCATCCGGCACTGTGCCGGGAATGATATGCCCTTCCCCGTCCTTTTCAGATATATAGCACTTCTTTCCGCGGCTCTCGATATATGCACGGATCTCATTCGTGATCGAATAGTCTTTGTCTTTTAATCTGTTCGTTATGATATAAAAAATATCCATCGCTCACCTCGTATCTCCTATTTTGCAAGTGTATCAAACGCCCTGTCCACTACAGAATCCGGATCAAGTCCGAAGTCGCGTCCCGGTGTGTCCTCACACTTTTGCAGATGGATCAGATATTCGATATTTCCCTCAGGTCCTCTGACCGGGGAAAAATCCAGCTCACACAGGTCAAATCCGATAGACGCGGCATATTCCATCACGTTTTGTATGACCTCCCGGTGTGTGCTCTTCTCGCGGACGACGCCTTTCTTCCCTACTTTCTCCCGTCCCGCCTCAAACTGCGGCTTTATAAGAGCAACAACTTCGCCACAGTCTCTTAAATAGCCGCGGATCGGTCCAAGGACCTTTGTCAGGGAAATGAACGAGACGTCGACCGATGAAAAGTCGACAGGCTCTCCGATCTCTTCCGGAGTCACATAACGGATATTTGTTTTTTCCATACAGACGACTCTCTTGTCATTGCGGAGCCTCCAGTCAAGCTGTCCGCGTCCCACGTCGATGGCGAACACTTTCTTTGCCCCGTTCTGGAGCATACAGTCTGTAAAACCTCCCGTCGAAGCGCCTACATCCGTACAGACTTTGTCTTTCACATCAACATTGAAGTTCGCCAGGGCTTTCTCCAGTTTCAGACCTCCGCGGCTTACATACGGAAGCGCGTGCCCCCGCACTTCGATCTGTACGTCTTCAGGAAACGAACTTCCGGCTTTGTCTTCCCTCTGTCCGTCCACAAAGACATTTCCCGACATGATGACGGCTTTTGCCTTTTCCCGGGAATCCGCAAGTTTTCGTTTTACAAGCAGTATATCTAAGCGTTCTTTCATATCCTCTTCCTTTTGTCGTCTTTTTGCATCAGGTAATCGGTTATCACCCGTTTTACGATCACTTCCGGCTCCAGACCAACCTCTTTTCTGAGCAGCTCCACATTGCCGTGCTCCACATAATCGTCCGATATGCCGATATTGCACACATGTACGTCCAGCTCCGCATACGATATGTAGTCCATGACCTGCTCTCCGAAACCGCCTGTCACCACGTTTTCCTCCACCGTCACAAAGAGACAGTGATCCTCCGCCAGCTTTTCAAGGAGTCCGGTATCCAGCGGTTTTACAAAGCGGGCGTTGATAAGGCTGCAGCTGTATCCCGTCCGCTTGAGCTCTCTGCGCACCTTTGACGCCAGTTCAGCCATATGCCCCACAAAGATGACGGCGATATCCTCTTCTTCATAAAGGACTTCGCTCTTCCCGTATTCGACCGGAGCGCGGAACTCTTTCATCCCCTCATAGGCGCTGCCTCGGGGATACCGTATGGCGATGGGATACTGGAAATCCACGGCAAATCTGAGCATATCCGCCATCTCCCATCTGTTTTTCGGGGAGATGACCGTCATATTCGGGATCGTCGAAAGGTAGGACAGATCGAACACTCCCTGGTGCGTCTCTCCGTCGCTTCCCACAAGTCCGGCCCGATCCACCGCGATCACTACCGGCAGATTCTGCAGGCAGACATCATGAAGCGTCTGGTCGTACGCCCTTTGAAGAAAAGACGAATAGACGGCAAAGACCGGCTTCATGCCGCCGGCTGCCAGTCCTGCCGCAAAAGTCATGGCATGTTCTTCCGCGATCCCCACATCGAAAAACCGCTGAGGAAAGCGTCTCTTAAATGCAGTCAGGCCGGTGCCGTCGGCCATGGCGGCCGTGATGGCGACAACCTTTTCATCTTTTCCGGCTATGTCCGTCAGGACTTTAGAGAAAACTTCTGTATAGCTGTCTGTCGTGCCGGAGTCTTTCGCCTCCCCTGTGCTGACGTCAAAGGGCCCTGTTCCGTGGAAACGCGCGGGATTCTCCTCTGCCGGCGGGTATCCTTTCCCTTTCTTTGTGATCACATGGACAAGCACCGCGTGATCCACACGCTTTGCCTCGTTCAACACTTTCGTCATTTTTTTGATATTGTGTCCGTCCACAGGTCCAAGATAGGTGATGCCCATGTCTTCAAAAAACATCCCCGGCACAAAGAGCTGCTTGATCCCGCTCTTTGTCTTTCTTATCTGGTCGATGATCCGGTCTCCTCTTCCGGGCAGTTTCTTAAGCGTGTCCTCCACGCCTCTCTTGATCTCCGTATACGCCTGTGCGGTGCGCAGTCCGTTCAGATATCTGGACATCCCGCCCACGTTCTCAGAGATGGACATATTATTGTCGTTTAACACAATGATAAAATTGCTTTTCAGGCGGGACGCATTGTTGAGCGCCTCATATGCCATGCCTCCTGTGAGCGATCCGTCCCCGATCACAGAGACTACGCTGTGGCTCTCGCCTTTTAGTTCTCTTGCAGCTACGTATCCCAGTCCCGCGGAGATCGATGTAGAACTGTGTCCGGTGTCAAACGCGTCGCAGTCGCTCTCTTTCCTCTTGGGAAAACCGCTCATTCCGCCATATTTACGCAGTTCGTCAAACCCGTCCTTTCTGCCGGTCAGCAGCTTATGTGTGTAGGACTGATGTCCCACGTCCCAGATAAGTTTGTCCGCCGGGAGATCGAGCGTGAGGTGGAGCGCCATCGTAAGCTCTACAACACCGAGATTGGAGGCTAGATGCCCGCCCGTCCTGCTGATCTTCTCGATCAGAAACTTACGGATCTCATCCGAAAGTTCCCGCAGTTGTTCGCTGTTTAGTTTTTTTATATCATTCGCTTCGCGGATCATTTCCAGTGCCATAGCGGTCCCCCTTGTCCGTCCCTGTTATTTTTCCCTGTAAACAAGCCATCTCAAAAGTTCCACAAGGAAGCGGTCTTCGCGGCCGAGACTCTTAAGAGCGCCAATAGCCTCCTCTGTCAGACGGGAGGCTTCCTCCCTGGAAGCCTCCAGGCCTCTCCATGTGACGTAGGTCGTCTTCTCGTTTTTCTCGTCACTGCGAACCGGTTTTCCGAGTTTCTCTTTCGTGCCTGTGACGTCGAGGATATCGTCCTGTATCTGAAATGCAAGCCCGACCCTGCCGGCGATCTCTTCCATGAGAGACACTTCTTTATCGGACGCCCCCGCAAGAACCGCGCCGATCATGACGGAAGACTCGATCAGAGCGCTCGTCTTGAGACGGTAGATAAAGTTGAGCGTCTCGCCTGATATCCTGTTCCCCGACTCTTTCACATCCACTGTCTGTCCGCCGATCATGCCATAGATGCCGGCTTTCTTTGCCAGTATCTGCAGCGCCCGACTCACCGGCCTGATCCTGGACGGATCCATGTCGAAAGCGGTGCATGCCGTCTCGAAAGCATAGTTCAGAAGCGCGTCCCCTGCCAGGATCCCGATATCCTCGCCATAGACGACATGCGTCGTCTTCCGTCCTCTCCGGTATTCATCATTGTCCATAGCCGGGAGATCGTCATGCACAAGAGAATACGTATGGATCATCTCGATCGCCGCCATAAACGGCTCTATGATGCGCCCATTCCCGCCGAACAATTGATAAGACTCTCTCATCAGCATCGGACGGATCCTCTTTCCGCCCGCCATCAGGCTGTACTCCATCGCTTCCATGATGAGTTTCTGCCTTCCTGTCTGTTCCGGCAGATACTCCCTGAGTACCGCTTCGACTATATCCAGTCTCTTCTGATATTCTTCATTAAAATTCATGCGTTTCTCCATCTTCGTCCAGTACCAGGACTTTCTTCTCTACTTCATCGATCGTCTGATTGCATTTTTTAAGCAGCTTCATCCCTCTGTCGTACAGCTCGAACGACTGCTCCAGCGTCACATCGCTGTCCTCCATCTTCTCTATGACTTCTTCCAGATCCCGGAACATCATTTCAAGATCTTCTTTTTTCTCTGTTTCTCCCACTTTTCCTCTCCTTTGACTTCTGCATATATCTTACCGTCGGTGACATATATCTCAAGTTCCATGCCCGCATCGACCTGTCGGACGCTTTTGATATTCCTGCCGTCGGGAGTCTGTGTATAAGAATATCCCTGGCACAGCTTCTCAAGAGGCGACACGCCTTTGAGCCTCCCGGCAGACAGGGCCAGCCTGTGTCTCTCCTCTGTGATCTTCTCTTTCATCAAAGAGCGGATGCTGTTCTCAAGCCCCGCCGTGTACTGCCTGTTCTCATTCAGCTTCTGTCTTGGATGCGCATGCCGGAGCCTCATCTGCAGTCTCTCCAGGAGATTCCTGTCCATATCGGTCCTGACGGTCATCCGTCTTGACAGTTCCTCTCTGTAAGAGATCATACGCTCCTTTATCTCTTTCAGATCGCAGACCGCCAGCTCTGCCGCCGCCGAAGGCGTAGGCGCGCGCAGATCTGCTACGAAATCAGCGATCGTCGTATCCGTCTCATGTCCAACTGCTGAGATGACGGGTACGCCGCACTCAAAGACAGCTCTTGCCACGATCTCTTCGTTGAACGCCCACAGATCCTCGATGCTCCCGCCGCCTCTTCCGACGATGATGACGTCCACCTTCTTCTCCT
>CALWAR010000066.1 GCA_944375765.1 uncultured Mediterraneibacter sp.
GGACAAATCAACGCGCCAACACAAGAATTCAACTAATATCTATACAAAATTGCAGCGGAATGAATAAGCATTATTCTTGGTCTATTAAATGCTCTCCGCCGTGTGCTGGCAGGTGTCCGTCAGACTGTACAGCTTCTCCGTCGCCAGTTCGCCCAGAGACATAAGGAGCTCCCCGTCCGTCGTCCGGACGATATTTCCGTCGATAATGTCCAGATTTTCCTTCATCTGGCGTGTCAGCTCATGGGCAGTGTCGATAATCTTTGCTTTCAGAAGTTCCCCTGTCTGACGGATGGAAAAGCCTGCCATGTAAGTCTGCCTGGACGCATACGCGCCGGTTCCAAACGGCGTCACATCAGTATCCTGCGTGGAGATGACATGGACCATCTCAAACGGGATCCCCACCGTCTCAGCCGCCATCTGGGCAAACGCAGTGTCCGCGCCCTGCCCGATCTCGGTCTCGCCTACCTGCACCTGGATGCTCCCGTCCTGATTGAGCACCATGCGGCAGGCGGACGTCTCAAGAGAGATCGGCCATACGCCGGTGTTGTACCAGAAAACAGACATCCCCACGCCCCGGCGGATATCTCCCGTCTGATGTGCATATTTTTTGAGCCGTCCGTCATAGTCGAACTCTTTTCTTCCCTTTTCCATACATTCCCGGAACGTGTCGTAATAGTTTACATTCTTCGAGAAACCGTCTTTAAATCCTTTGGGCATCACATTCTTCATGCGGAACTCATACGGGGAAATACCGGTCGCTCTCGCCACATCGTCCGTGTGGCTCTCCATGGCAAACATCGCCTGCGGGATCCCGTATCCTCTCATAGCTCCGGCAGCCACTTTATTCGTAAATACAGTATATGTATCCGCCTCGATATTCGGGCACGGATAGAGCTGCGGGAAGCATCCCATCCCTTTCGCTGCGATGCTGTGCCCGTGAGACGCATACCCTCCCTGGTCCGAGAAGCTCTCAAACTTCCGGGCCGCATATGTTCCGTCCGGCCTCACATAGGATATGATGTGAAAATGGATCGCATGGCGCACTCTGGTCGATGCAAATGTCTCTTCCCGCGAAGTGTCTATCTTCACGGTCCTTCCGCCTACGACTGTACTCAGATAAGCGCAGAGCGGCTCATAGAGGACGTCCTGCTTATTCCCGAATCCGCCTCCGATATACGGCTTGATGATCCGCACCTGTCCCCACGGTATCCCCAGCGCCTGACCGACGACACGTCGGCAGATGTGCGGGATCTGCGTGGAAGTAACGACTACGACACGTCCCTGCTCCATGTAGGCATAGCAGACCGGATTCTCGATGTGGCAGTGCTGGACCGCCGGCGTCTGATACCAGCCCTCTACCCTGATAAGCCCCGGCTCCTTTATGGCATTCTCATAATCGCCGTTTCGGATCGACGTATGCTTTAATACATTGTGTGGATAATCTTCATGTATCTGCACGGCGCCCTCTTCCATCGCCTTATGGACGTCCAGGACAAAGGGGAGTTCCTCATACTCCACTTTCATCGCTCTCACTGCCTGAGATGCCGCCACTTCGTTCTCCGCCACCACGGCCGCCACATCGTCGCCGTAATATCTGACATGCTTTTCAAGAAGCAGCCGGTCCGCCACATCCTGATGCGCTTCTTCTGTCGACCATGGATGTCCCGCTGTGGGGAAATAGTATTCCGGCACGTCAAAACATGTGACGATCTTCACCACCCCGGGGATCTTCTCCGCCTCGGACGTATCAATGGACTTCACATACCCGTGTGCGATCGTGGAGTGGAGCACCTTTGCCACATACGCGTTCCTGTCGCACAGATCGTCCGTATATTTCGCGCGTCCGGTCACTTTCTCAAACGCATCTACACGCTTTACGCACCTGCCGATCACACGGTCTTTCCTGACAGTATCTCTTTCTGCCATATCGTCACCTCCCGCTTTCTGTCACCGGTCAGCATCGCTGCTTCCGGTCATTACCGTTCATCTCACAGTTTCTGTTCCGTCGAGATCGATCTCCTGTCCTTTCACATATTTTGCGCGTATCTCCCGCTCGTCCGCCAGATAGATCATGCGCTCCAGCCTGCTCCTGACGTCAAGGGGCTGCGGATGCTTCAGCCTGCTGTCATCCAGCACTACCGCGTCGAACTCATATCCCGGCTCAAAGCTCCCCGCTTTCCCGAAGAACGCTCCGCCGCCTTTCGTCGCCATATAGAAGACTTCCTCTGCCGTCAGCGCTTCCAGACTGTCGTCCTGTAATCTCCACCGAAGCTTTGACGACTGCACGGCGTGCGCCATGGCGCGGAACAGATTCTCTGTGGATCCTCCCGCCACATCGCTTCCGATCCCCACGTGCAGACCTTCTTTCAGAAATTTCCTGACCGGAGCGATCCCCGATGACACATTCATGTTGGACTCCGGACAATGAGCGATAAATACGCCGTTCTCTTTCATGCGGAGGATCTCTTCATCTCCACTGTATACACAGTGCGCCATGATCGTCCGGCAGTCCGCTCCGAACAGCCCGAACCGGTCATATGCATCGCCATAGAATCCGGACCATGGACAAAGCTCCTTTACCCAGTCAATCTCCCCCGGATTCTCCGACAGATGAGACTGTACAGGCAGATCATAGCGCATCTGCAGCTTCTTCAGCTCTTCCATCAGTTCATCCGTACAAGTCGGCGTGAACCGCGGCGTCAGGATGGGCTTTGTATTTTTATACTTCCGGTGGTTCACATCCCTGATCCACTCCAGCGTCTCATCCGCCGACTCCTGTGTCTCCTCGCAGATATAATCGGGACAGTTGCGGTCCATGTTCACCTTGCCGACATAAGTGTCAAGCCCGCTCTTCTCCAGCATATCCATCAAAAGAAGCGTCGCCGGACGGTGCACTGTAGCGAAGATGCAGGCTCTCGTCGTAGCGCTGTTCTTAAGGTTCTCCGTGAAGATCCGGTAGGATTTCTCCGCATAATCGGTCTCTTCGAACTTTGCTTCCTCCGGAAATGTGTTTACCTCAAGCCATTCCAGAAGTTCCATATCCATTCCCATTCCCCGGTAGGAATACTGGGGCGCGTGGATGTGCAGATCAACAAGTCCCGGGATGATCAGACAGTCGCCGAAGTCCCGGATCGGATTTCCGCCGAGCCGGAACGGAAGTGTCTGGTAAACCCCGTCGACTTTCCCGTCTTTGCAGACAAGATATCCATGTTCACATATGGCAAACTCTGTCTGGCTCTTACTGTAGATGATATTCCCTTTTAAAATAAAAATAGATTCATTCATCAGATCAACTCCTCTCTTGTCATAAACATGCCGGATGATATGCCCATCTCTCCGGCATACTTATAGTCAGCCGTTTCCGGCGGCTGGTAGAAACGTTCATCCGATCATGAACCTATATAAGTACGCTCTGTTTTCTATGTAACCATGGTAACACCAGTCAAAAAATGTGTCAATACAATCTATACAAAGATAAAAAGAAGTACCGGAATTTCGCTGTTATATACGTCATCACCATATCGCCAGATCTTTCTCCTGCTTATAAATCATATAGTGTAGACAGGTGAATGTGGAAGTTCTTTTATCCTCTCCAGCATCACTTCCACGACTCCTCCGCACACCATTCCCTCATCTTCCGCCTCGGAAGCCGTCATATCCACCTTGCAGATCTGAAAATCCGGTTTCCCCATGCGCATCATGAGGAGCGCTTTCTGTATGATCTCGCTCTCCACGCAGCCTCCGCCGATCGTGTCTACAGTGGCTCCGTCCTCCATGATGAGCATTTTCGTACCCACGCTGCGCGGGGCCGAGCCTTTACGGGAAATAATGGTCGCAAGGACTTTCTGCTGACCTGCCGGACTATCTCCGCCGCTTTCCGTGCCCAGGATACCGGTGAGTATCTCATCTGTATATCCGCCTGAATTTCCTCCGCTGTTTTTGTTTCTCCCGCTCTTCACCTGTATGATCTCCGCCATAACAGATACGGCGATCTCTTCCGGCGTCTCCGCGCCGATCTTCAGCCCGATGGGGGTATGGACAGCGTCTAATATTTCACGGCTTACTCCCTGCTCTTCAAGCTGGTCTTTCACAATAGCAGTCCTGCGTCTGCTGCCCATCATGCCTACATAGGCATAGTTCTTTTTCAGGATGGCGGCCAGACACTCTGTATCATAGCGGTGCCCTCTTGTCACAATGATGAACCAAGAGTCCGAGTCTCCTTTGATCTGTGCAAGTCCTGAAGCAAAGGGATCGCATATCACCCGGTCTGCCCCTGCTGCTCTTGCATGGTCTGCGAACTTCGGCCGGTCCTCTATCACTGTCACGACAAATCCCAGCATCCGCCCCATACGGATGATCGGCATCGACACATGGCCCGCTCCGCATACGATCAGCTTCGGCGTGCGTCTGACGCGCTCGCAGAATGTATCCTGAAAGCCGTTCTCTTCCCCTGCTTTTTCCGGGCAGGCATGGAGCAGGCGTTTTTCCCCTGCATGTTCTCCTGACAGGACAGTTTCCGCCCAGATATCTCCCTCTGTGGTTTCTATCGCTTTTTTCAATTCTGTATAAAATGAAATCAACCTTTTTCCCTCATCTTTCTGCCGTTCATAAAGACATAAAGCGGCACCCTCACGGATGCCGCCTCAAGCATGTTACATGTTGTTATATGATCAGGATCACTGCGCGGCCAGCCTTGCCAGCACGTCCTTTAGCAGTTTATAGAACCGTTCAAACGAATCAAGCGGCACATTTTCATCCGGTGTGTGTACATTATAGAGAGTAGGTCCTACCGCGATGGCGTCCAGTCCCGGAAGCGCCTCTGAGAAGAGCCCGCACTCCAGTCCCGCATGGAGCGCTTCTATTTTGAGTTCAGCACCGAACAGCTCGCGATAGCTCTCCTGAAATACTTCCCGGATCCTGGAGTCCTCTTTAAAATCCCATCCCGGGTATTCTCCGCTGTAATCGATCGAGAATCCGAATGTGTCGGCAAGGAGCGCGAATCTCTCTTTCGTATCCTCCTGAAGGGAAGCCACGGAAGACCTGGGAGATACGACGATCACAAGTTCTTTCTCATCCGCTCTTACAACTCCCATATTAGACGATACGACTACAAATCCGTCCATCCTGATGTTCCGTCTGTATACTCCGTTTGGAGCAAGGCGGATCGCGCTGACGAACGCTCTCGCATCTTCATCTTTGAGAGCGGATACGCTCTGCCCCTCTTCCAGAGATATCTCACATCCGAAATCCGGTTCAGAGGATGAAATTTCCTCTAAGAAAGTCTCCGCCAGCTTGCAGGCAAGTTTCTCTGCTTTTTCCGCCTCCGCTTTCTCTGCGTAGATCAGGGACGCACCGCATTCTCTCGTGATGGCGTTGTCCTTTGTTCCTCCTGCAAATGTGACAAGTTTACCGTCTGTATTTTTCATCAGATGCCCGACCATGCGCGCCATCAGGATGTTTGCGTTCTGGCGCTCTTTATCGATGTCTGTACCTGAGTGTCCTCCAAGCAGTCCCTCGATCCTGATCTGTACCAGTGTACCCTCTGCTGCAGTTCTCTCCACCGGTCTTGTAAGCTGTACCCTTAGGCCTCCTGCGCAGCTTATCGTTGCGACGCCCTCTTCCTCAGAATCCATATTGATCATCGTGCGTGCGGTAATCTGGGATTTATCCAGCGCCTGCGCGCCGTTTAGTCCTACTTCTTCTTCTGTGGTGAACACACACTCGACCGGCGGATGCTTGATGTCTTCGTCGTCCAGCACCATCATCATAAGCGCGACCGCCACGCCGTTGTCCGCTCCGAGCGTCGTGCCGTTCGCCGAGAGTACGCCGTCTTTAACTACAAGTTCGATACCCTCTTTCTCAAAATCATGATCCACTCCCGCTCGTTTGTCGCACACCATATCAATGTGTCCCTGCAGCATGACGGGCGCTTTGTCTTCTGCTCCCTTGCTCGCTTCCTTTTTGATGATGACATTATAGCTGTCGTCCTGATACACCCACAGCCCTCTGTCCTTTGCAAATTTTACAAGGAAATCGCTGATCCCTTTCTCGTTGCCCGATCCTCTTGGTATCGCGCATACATCCTCAAAAAAATGAAATAACTTTTCCGGCTTATAGCCTGTGATCTTATATTCCATGTCTAATTCCTCTCTTCTGCTTATTTCCATATTGATTATAACAGATAACGGCTCACTTTTCACTCGTTTCAGATGCAATATCCGTCCTTTTTCAGTTTTCTGCCGGTCGACACATATGAAATACTGCTTTCATACAGTTTCTTTCGCTCTTCATCCGTCAGCTTTCTTTTTACTTTCGCCGGATTTCCTGCGGCAAGGCTCCCGTCCGGTATCACGGTATCTTCGAGCACAATGCTCCCTGCGCCGATGATACATTCTTTTCCGATATTCGCGCCGTTTAGCACGACAGATCCCATTCCGATGATGCTTCCGTTTCCGACAATACAGCCATGGACCACTGCATTGTGTCCTACTGTAACATAGTCGCCGATCACAGTCGGACGCCCTCTGTCCGCATGTACGGTACAGTTGTCCTGTATATTGCTGCATTTGCCCACGCTGATGCTGTTGTCGTCCCCTCGTAAGACTGCGTGGAACAGTATCGTGGAATCCTCGCCCACTGTCACATCCCCCAGGATCACCGCGTCTTTTACGATATTTGCCGTTGAATCGATATTTCTCTTATCCATTCTGTTTTCTGCCGCCTTTCTGTTTTGTCCGCATCTGTTTTGTCCGTATCTGTCTGTTTCCCTGGTTTTGATGATCCGGTCACAGTTCCGTCCGGTTCCCCGTCAGAATCCGAGGAATGCGCAGATCACTGCGATCAGGATCGCCGGGAGCATGTTGGCTACTTTCAGCTTCTTCTCCCACAACAGGTTGATCCCCACGCAGAAGATCAGCATCGATCCTGTCAGCGAGAGATTGGACAGCGCGCGGTCTGTCATGACCGGCTGGATCAGTCTTGCAAGCAGCGTGATCAGCCCCTGGAATATCCCTACCGGGATCGCCGCAAAGATACATCCCTTTCCCATGGACGCCGTCATCACACAGATAATAAGCATATCAAGGACTGCTTTGAGCAGCAGGGTGGAATAGTCGCCTGAAATGCCGTCCTGGATCGCTCCGACCACGGCCATCGCTCCGATGCACACGGTCAGCGACGCTGTGACGAATCCGTCCACGAACATCTTCTCCCTGCCGTTTCCTGTCCTGACTTTCAGCCAGTTCCCGAACTGCTCCATCCTGTGCTCCAGATCGATCCACTCTCCGATCAGGGAGCCGACGGCAAAGCTTACGACGATCATCATCGTTCCCCCGCTCGTCAGACCGTCCGACGTCACGGTCATCATCTCCTGGATCGCGCCGCTGATCCCGACGAATAATACGCATACCCCGTTTGCCTGCATCAGTGTTTCCTGAAAGCGGGCGCTGATCGCTTTGCTGAAAAAAAGGCCTATCAGTCCGCCGGCTATGATCGCGGCAACATTTATGATCGTTCCCAGCCCTGCCATATGATATACCTCTCTGCCTTATAGAATAACACCGGATATCATTTTATCATCCCTATGCAATTTTAGACGTGAATCACCATTCCGTCAATCATTTTTGCTAACAGTTCAGCCATCTGATGTCAGGAGACGGATTTATGCTTGCATAAGAATCCGGCGACTGACCGGCAGATGAGCTGAGCGCCCGTTAATGAGTAAAACTGCGGCGACAGCCGCAATAAGCACGAAGTGCGGTTTTGCGAATGGCGCGGCTGAACTGTTACCATTTTTGACGTGAAAGAGGACACCGCATGACCTCCGATCCGGACATATAAGTCGCACCATTGTTTTTCTGTTCTGCTGGTTTTTCGGATTTATCTTATGTTTTTCTTGACACAGCCACATCCGTGAACTACAATGTACACGTACAAAAACAGAATACATCATTCGGTAGGTGAGGTTACCACAGGGATCAGGATATTCCCGGAGATTGCTGCCGCGAGATCGTGGAGACACGATAAGCTGGTCAGCAGGCTGTGTCGTGAAGGTGCAGCCTAATGCAATTGATATGCCCTGTGATACTAAAGCTTGAACGATGCATCCCGGTCGTGTTTATTTTTTGTGGATCGATCATGACTCCGTCATTGTTCAGGCAGTGACGGAGTTTTCTGTTTGAGATTTTTGTTCTTTCACACTTTCCATCACCCGCATGCGCACTCGTCGCGCTAACGCGCTCCATTTTCGCACTGCGTGCTAAGACTGCTTATTGCGGGTGATGGCCGCGAGTTACACTCGCTTTCGGGAAGAATCGGATGCTTCTTACATGCAAGCATGATGATGCATCCGATTCTTCCCGAACACAGTGTGAACTGCTGTCAAAGTCCAGCTAAGAAATGTCAAGAGGTGATATGAAAAAAGTTAAATTTATTACAACAGAGCAAAAAGGGTAACCTTAACAGACCATTCCCCGATATAGGACTGGTCAGAAACTATATATCCAGAAT
>CALWAR010000067.1 GCA_944375765.1 uncultured Mediterraneibacter sp.
TGTGGGAATCGCATTTTCACCGAATATGACTGTTGCCTATGTGGCCGCAGTTCTCGGAGGTATCGCGAACTCATTCCTTGATACGGCTACATATCCGGCAGTTGCAGAGATCATTCACAAATATACAGGTATCGCGACGATAGGGATCAAGCTGTTTATCTCCGTGGCGCAGCTTCTCCTTCCGTTCTTCCTCGGAATCTGTGTGGGAACATCTATGTCCTATCTGATGCTTCCTCTCGTATGCGGCATCGTGATCGCAGTACTCGGAGTGCTCGCCATCTTTGCACCGCTTCCGAAAGTAGAGGGGGTAGGAAAAGACGAATCCTTTATCAACAATTTAAAGAGCGCACGATTCTCCCTGGAGAGTGTCGCCCTGATCCTGATCGGCTTTACAAGTACGGCTACGTTCCAGCTCTGGCTGAACTGTGCGCAGACATTTGGAACAGACGTTGCGGGAATAGCGTCTGAAGACGTCACCATGATGCAGACATACTATTCAGCAGGTACACTGGTCGCACTGTTTGTGACAAGTATCCTGATTACGAAGTTTAAGCAGGTCCGTTTCCTTGTCATCTATCCGGTGATCTCGCTGGCGATGCTGGTGCTCGTCTATCTGGTAAAGAGCCCGATGATCTGTTATGTCGGCGCATTTGTGATCGGCTATGCGGGAGCCGGCGGAGTGCTCCAGATGGTGACGGCGGTCGCAAACGATCTGTTCCCGAAGATCAAAGGTACGCTTACGAGTCTCGTCATGATCGCGTCCAGTCTGTGTAACTACACGATCCTGACAGCAGCGTCCAATATGAGCGCATCAGGCGTTATCATGATGAATATCGTGATTACGATCATTGGTATCGTACTTGCGCTCTTTGTAAATGCAAAATACGGCGTGCTGCTGAAAAATGCAGATACATCCAAATAAATGAAGCATAAGTAAAACAGTAAGTCAGTAAGACAGGCAGCTTTCGGACAAACCCGAACAGAGATTTGTCCGGATGCTGCTTTGCTGTGATTAAAGAAATGTGTTATGATAAGATATCAGATAAGTAGGAGGGTAATAAGAATGGATCCTGTAAAAGTAAGAAATGTTGAGATCGGGACAGGCATCCCGAAGATCTGTGTTCCGATCGTCGGTGTAACAAGAGAAGAAATCTTAAAATCGGCAGAAACGATCAAAACTACTGCAGCGGACGTGGTAGAGTGGCGCGTAGACTGGTATGAGGACATCTTTGACTTTGAGAAGACAGAAGAGACGATGAAAGCGTTGAGAGACGTGCTTGGCGATACCCCGATCCTCTTTACATTCCGTACGTCAAAAGAAGGCGGAGAAAAAGCCATCGGGACGGACGATTATGTAGAGCTCAACCAGAAAGCGGCGAAGACCGGGCTTATCGATCTGGTGGATATCGAGGCGTTTACGGGAGATGACGCGGTGAAAGCGGTCGTTGAGACGTCTCATGCGTGCGGCGTGAAAGTCGTTGCTTCCAACCATGATTTCCATAAGACGCCTGCAAAAGACGAGATCGTGTCACGCCTCAGGAAAATGCAGGATCTCGGGGCAGATATCCCGAAGATCGCCGTTATGCCGGAGAACAAGAAAGATGTGCTCACTCTTCTGGCGGCTACAGAGGAGATGGCAACAGAGTATGCGGACCGCCCGATCATCACGATGTCCATGGCCGGGACAGGCGTCATCAGCAGGCTGTGCGGCGAAGTATTCGGTTCTGCACTGACATTCGGAGCGGTCGGCAAAGCCTCCGCACCGGGACAGATGGGCGCGGAGGATCTCCAGACAGTTCTGGGGCTTCTTCATAAGAGCCTGTAAACTGACCGGTATATTCAGTACGCGCACTGATATCAGTACGCGTACTGAATGCGGTTTTGATTTATTTTCTGAAGGAGGACAAGTCACCTTATGAAAAAAGTGTTGAACTGGCTGGACGACTATCTGGAAGAAGTGCTGCTTGTCGCAGCTCTGGCGGCTATGGCAGTGATCATGGGGATACAGGTGTTCTGCAGATATGTGCTGGGAGCTTCCCTGTCCTGGTCTGAGGAACTGACAAGATACATCTTTATATGGGCGGGGTTCCTGAGCGTGAGCTACTGTACGAAGAAATGTATTTCGATCAAGATCGAACAGTTCGTCGCCCTGTTCCCAAGACGCGGCAAAGCTGTATTTAAAGTAGTAAATCATACATTTGAGCTGATCCTGTTTATCTATTTGCTGCCGTTTGCATGGAAATATCTGATGTCTGCGGTGGCGAACGGACAGACGAGCCCCGCGATGGGGATCCCGATGTACTTTGTACAGGCGGCGCCTCTGGCAGGATTTGCTTTGTCCGCGGTCCGGGTGCTCCAGCGCTGGAGCGTGGAATTTCAGACTGTGAGAGGAAAGGGGGAAGCTTAAGGTGTCGGCAGTTGTTGTATTTATTATATTTGTGATATGTCTTATTATCGCGATCCCTGTTTCTATTTCTCTTGGAATCGTATCCGTACTTCCCGGAGCCGTGGATCCGTCGTTTACGGCAAGCGCCACCTATGTGATCCGCTCCATGCTGGGAGGACTTGACAGCTTCCCGCTGCTGGCGGTGCCTATGTTTGTACTGTCTGGTATTATTATGGCGAGAGGCGGGATATCACGCAAACTGTTTGATGTGTTTGCATATTTTATGGGGAAGAGGACAGCAGGCATGCCCTGCGCTGTGGTAGTGACCTGCCTGTTCTACGGTGCGATATCAGGATCGGGGCCTGCTACGGTTGCAGCCGTGGGCAGTATGACGATACCGATCCTCATCGAAATGGGATATGAGAAGAAATTTACGACTGCACTTGTGGCAGTATCAGGCGGACTGGGAGTCATCATCCCGCCGAGCATCCCGTTTATCATGTACGGCTCTGCGTCAGGGGCATCGGTGAGTGATCTTTTTATAGCAGGCATTATACCGGGACTTCTGATCGGCGCTCTCCTGATGATCTATGCATTCTACTATTGTAAGAAAAACGGTGAAGACCAGGAAAAGAAGATGGTAGTGGTGGGCGCGCTCCATGAAAGAGGTCTGCTGCGCGTACTAAGAGACAGTGCATTTGCTCTTTTGAGCCCGGTTATCATCCTGGGCTGTATCTATACAGGGATCGCATCGCCGACAGAGGCAGCGGTCATCTCTGTATTCTATGCGCTTCTGATCAGTATGCTGGTCTATAAGACGATCAAGGTAAAAGATATCTGGGGGATCCTCGTGGAATCTATCCGCACATATGCTCCGATTCTCTTTATCCTCGCGGCGGCGATCGCATTCTCGAGGGTGCTGACTCTGATGCAGGTGCCGCAGGCGATCAGCTCGTGGATCCTGTCGCATTTTACGAATCCGGTCATCCTGCTGATCGTGGGAATGGTCATGGATACGACTCCTGCGATCCTGATCCTTACGCCGATCCTGCTTCCGATCGTGGAGTCTGTCGGTATGGATCCGATTCATTTTGGTGTGATGATGGTCGTAAATCTTGCGATCGGATTCGTTACGCCGCCAATCGGAGTAAACCTGTTTGTGGCCAGCTCGCTTACGGAGGTGCCGCTTATGCAGATTGCAAAGCACGCGCTGCCCATGATCCTGTATTTCCTTGTAGCGCTTCTGATCATCACGTTTGTACCGGCGGTCAGCCTAGCGCTGCTGTGACGGCAGGACTGTACAGAAGGAGGCATTTATGAAGAAAAAGAAATATATATCAGCCGCGGCGGTTCTTGCCGCAGCCGGCATACTTGCGGGATGCGCCGCCGATGACGGGGAACAGCGTTATGCGTACCCTCTCGGCACGGCGAGTCCGGAAGACACTGTGACACAGATCTATGCAGAGAAATTCGTGGAGGAAGTGGACCGTCTCAGTGAAGGCAGGATTAAGATCACAGTCTATCCGAACAGTGTGCTTGGCGGCGACAGGGAACTGCTGGAGAGCTGCTATGACGGGGATATCCCTTTTGTGATCCAGAATACGGCGCCTCAGGTGAACTTCATCGATGACACAGCTGTTTTCGATGCGCCCTGCATTTTCAATGATATTGAGTCGGTAAGAGAGACGGTAGACCAGCCGGAATTCCTGGAGAAGATGCAGGAATCCTACAGGGAGGCGGGATTTGAGCTTCTCGGATATGCAGATCAGGGGTTCCGTGTGATGTCGACCAACAAGGAAGTGACAGAGTTTTCAGATTTTAGGGGACAGAAGATCCGTACCATGGAGGATGCATATCAGCTTGCATTCTGGCAGGAACTCGGGGCAAATCCGACGCCGATGAATTTCAGCGAGGTGTACATCGGACTCCAGCAGCATACGATCGACGCCCAGGAAAACCCGTATGAGGTTATTGTGTCCAACCGTCTTTATGAACAGCAGGATTATGTTGTGGAGACGAATCATGTACCCCATCTCATCTCGCTTGTAGTGAGTGAAGATTTCTTTAAGGATCTTTCTCAGGAGGATCAGCAGATACTCATTGAGGCGGAAGAGATCGCAAAAGAATATGCAAGAGAGCAGTCTGACCAGAGGATTGATGAGAGGATCCAGACGATCCGGGACAGCGGGACAAATATCGTTACGCCGGACGATGCGGTAAGAGAGCAGATGATCGAGGCGTCTCAGCCTGTGTACGAGGCGATCCGGGAAGTTGTGGATCCGGAGATATACAGTCTGTATACAGGGAATGATGAATGATCGGTCCGTATACCTTGTCAGGCAGGCGCGGAATGTGCTAGAATGAATAAGACTTTACAGAAGGGACGGAAGAGATGGAGCAGGGAATGATCCATATATACTGCGGAGACGGAAAAGGGAAAACGTCTGCCGCTGTCGGGCTGGCTGTCCGTGCAGCGGGATGCGGGAAAAAGGTTCTGTTTGCCAGATTCCTCAAGAACGAGGAGTCGGGCGAGCTGGCCGTTCTGGATAAGATCTCTGAGATCGAAGTCATTCATCTGGAAAAGTCGTTCGGTTTTTTCAGCACGCTTTCAGCAAAGGAGAAAGAGGAAGTTCACCGGGTGTACGAGAGCTTATGGCGCAGGATCCTGTCAATGATATCTGACGACGCTTATGATGTTCTTGTCCTGGATGAGTTCATGGCAGCGTACAGATATGGGGTGATCTCCCGGGAGAGCGCACTTGAGTTTCTGCGGGAAAGACCGGAAAGTCTGGAAATCGTCCTGACAGGGCGGGGACCGGACGAGAGCCTTGTGGAACTTGCTGATTATGTGTCGGAGATCCTCAAGGTAAAGCATCCCTTTGACCGGGGCATCCGGGCAAGAAAAGGGATAGAATATTAGGGCAGTGTCGGGGACCGTATCCTGCACTGAACCATGCCAGATCCGGCATACATTTAAAAGATAAAGTCTGCACCCGACAGGGAAGCATGAAAGTTCATGACCTTAAGAAGCGGGGACAGGCTGCGAGGAAGTCAGGTGAGAATCCTGCACAATACCCGTTGCTGTATTGGAGGAGCGGTGTTTCATTAAGAGACAGTATCCGGCGGAGACATATCACGGCCGTGCTGCATAACAGGCCACTGGGATACAGATTCCTGGGAAGGCAGAGACACCTGCGATGATTCCTGAGTCAGAATATTCGCTTTTAAATGGATCTGGGGATTACGGGAATATGATCATAAGGAGAGAAAAAATGCCGAAAAAACAAAAAATCGTGACAGGGGCATACATCGCGTTCGCCGCGCTGTTTGCCGTCGCACCTGTATCCAATGCGATGCACATCATGGAGGGCTACCTGCCGACAGGCTACTGCGTGGCATGGGGAGTCATCTGCCTGCCTTTTCTGATCGCAGGATTTACCTCATTGAAGAACAAAGTTAAAGAAAACAGAAAGAATCTTACGCTGATCGCCATGTCAGGGGCGTTTATCTTCGTGATCTCATCACTGAAGATCCCGTCTGTGACAGGGAGCTGTTCCCATATGACGGGAACAGGACTCGGGGCGATCCTTTTTGGCCCTGCCGCCGTTAGCGTACTGGGGATCATAGTGCTGATATTTCAGGCTGTGCTGCTGGCCCACGGGGGGCTGACCACACTGGGAGCGAATACGTTTTCCATGGCGGTCGCAGGCCCGCTGGTCACTTTCTGTGTTTATAAACTGTGCCGGACCGCGAAAGCCGATCGCCGTGTCAGTGTCTTTCTGGCGGCATTTCTGGGAGATATTTTTACATATTGTGTGACAAGTATCCAGCTTGCCCTCGCATACCCCTCCGAGGCGGGGGGAGTGGCGGCGTCGGCAGTGAAGTTCCTGGGCGTGTTCGCCCCGACGCAGCTTCCTCTTGCCGTCATCGAGGGCATCCTGACGGTCGTCATCGTGATCGGTCTTGAGACTTACGCAAGACCGGAGCTTAGGAGTATCGGTTTTCTAAGTGACAGGAAGGAGGCATGAGAGGTATGACGAAGAATATGAAAACAGTAATTATACTCCTCGTTATCGCCGTTCTGATCGCGGTCATTCCGGTGGCGGCTTTAAGGGGCGCCGAGTTCGGCGGTTCTGATGACGCCGGGAGTGTAATGGTAGAAGAAATCCACGGAGAGTATGAGCCATGGTTCACTCCTGTACTTGAGACAGCTCTGGGAGGAGAACTTCCGGGAGAGTTAGAAAGTCTGATCTTCTGTGTGCAGACAGGCATCGGCGTGGGAGTGATCGCGTTCTTTATGGGACGTTTCGTGGAGCGGAGAAAATGGAGGAAAGAAACGACGTCAGAAGAGGGGATGTGAGATGCTCCTGATCGACAGATTAAGCTGCCAGTCAAAATTGAGATACATAAATGCATCTGTGAAGCTCATGTATGCCGTGCTGACTCTTGCGTTATGCGTCTTAAGCCGTTCAGCGGCAGTGGCTGCGCTGGTGTTTGCGGTCAACGGGATCCTGACTGCAGGAAAGGGGGGTATCCCCCTTTCCCTTTATATAAAACTGCTCACGGTCCCGCTTGCTTTTCTGATCGCCGGGACTGCGGCTGTTACAATAAATATATCAGGGGAACCTCTGGACGCCTTTGCCGTTCCCGTGGGAGAATGGTATATCACGGGGAGCAGCGCAGGGATATGTCAGGCATTCCGGCTGTGTGCAACTGCGCTTGGCGCAGTGACATGTCTGTACTTTCTGTCGCTCAACACAGTGATGACAGACATACTCGCCGCATGCAGGAAGCTGCATATGCCGCCGCTCCTGCTCGAACTAACGCTTCTGATCTACCGGTTCATCTTTGTGCTGCTTAAGACAGGTACTGCTATCATGACGTCTCAGCAGTCCCGTCTGGGAAACAGGGATTTCAGAACGAGAGTCCGGTCATTCGGGTTGATGGGTTCGTCCCTCTTTATCCTGGCTGTAAAAAGGTCAAACGCATTGTATGACGCCATGGAAGCGAGATGTTATGACGGGAGCCTTAAGGTACTGTCCAGAGAGTATCCTGCAAGGAGGAGGCAGTTCGCTTTTGTCATATTGTTTGAACTCTTTCTTGGCGGGGTGTGGTTTTGGTGTGGATGAACCAGAAGATATGGAGTATAATGAGATGGAACAGGAAAAAAACTGGGTAATAGAAGTGCAGGATGTCTCCTATACCTATGACGGAGACGGCAAAAAGGCTCTGGACGGTCTGAACCTTAACATACGCCGCGGAGCAAAGGTTGCGTTTATGGGAGGAAACGGTTCGGGAAAATCCACATTGTTCCTTTGCCTGAACGGGATTCGCAGACCGGACACGGGCAGGATATGTATAGACGGGAAGCCAATCAGATACACGAGGAAAGGGCTTCTTGAGGTGAGGGGCAAAGTGGGGATCGTGTTCCAGGAACCGGACGACCAGCTCTTTTCCGCCAGTGTATATGAGGAGATATCTTTCGGGATACTTAACCTGGGAACGGATGAGGAGACGGCCAGAAAAGAAGTGGAGCGCGTGATAGAAGAACTGGAGATCACGCCGTTTCAGGACCGTCCCGCCCATGCATTAAGCGGAGGCCAGAAGAAGCAGGTCGCTATTGCGGATATCCTTGTCATGCACCCTGAGGTGATGATACTGGATGAACCTGCGGCAGCGCTCGATCCGAAGCATACAGGGAAAGTGGAAGAGATCGTAGAGAGTCTTACTGCGAAAGGCATCACAGTCCTGATGGCGACACATGACATGGATTATGCCTATGACTGGGCAGATGAGATTGTGCTGATGCACGAAGGCAAAGTGATCCGGCAGGGGACGCCCTTTGAAGTGTGCACGGACCGGACAGCGCTCGAACAGGCAAGTCTGGAACTGCCTGCCGTAGTCAGGATATATGAACGGCTAAAAGAGAAAGGGCGGATACCGGGGGACATTGCGCCGCCGGGCAATGTGGATGAACTGATCGCGTATCTGTGATCGCGGGGAACGGATAACAGGGACTGTGGAACCGATGATGAGAAAGGGTTTAATAAAGATGAGAAAAGGGATTCTGGTGGTGAGCTTCGGGACAAGCCATCTCGATACTATGGAAAAGACGATTGACGTAATTGAGCGGGACATAGCACGCAGATTTCCCGGCCATCGTGTGTATCGGGCATTTACGAGCCGTATGATCATACGCAAGTTAAAGCGTACCGAAAATATGGAGATCGATACGGTTGATAAAGCGGTAAAGAGGATGGCTGCCGATGGCATCGAAGACGTGACCGTCCAGCCGACTCACATCATAAACGGGATCGAGAATGACCGGATGATGGAAGACCTGATGGAGAACATGTCCTGTTTTAAGCGGATCCGGGTGGGAAGACCGCTTCTGAGCAGCGTGGACGACTATAAGAAATCGATCCATGCAGTGATGGACGAGACTGAGCTTTCTGACGACGAGATGCTCGTGCTCATGGGACACGGTACAGACCATCATGCCAACTCTGCGTACCCTACACTGGAATATACTTTCCATGCACTCGGATACGGCCAGGTCCTTGTGGGGACGGTGGAGAGTTTTCCCGAACTGAAAAATGTCATGGCAAAGCTGGAGATCGCAGGGAAGAAAAAGATCGCTCTTATGCCGTTTATGCTGGTGGCGGGCGACCATGCGAAAAATGACATGGCCGGAGAAGAAGACTCGTGGAAGAGCCGGCTTGAGGGTGACGGATATGAAGTGCGCGTTATCATGAAAGGACTCGGGGAATCTGAGGGGATACGCAGGATATTTCTGGAACATATAGAAGAAACAATGGAGTGAAACGGGAGAGATGCCCGGGAAAGGAGAAGAGAATGTTAGAAGCAGGAACAAAAGCGCCGGCATTTGAACTGCCGGATCAGAATGGAACAATGCACACACTGGAGGAATACAGAGGGAAAAAGGTTATCCTCTATTTCTATCCGAAAGACAATACGCCGGGCTGTACAAAACAGGCGTGTGGATTTGGCGAGCTCTATCCACAGTTTACGGAGAAAGGCGCGGTTGTGCTCGGGGTGAGCAAAGACAGCGTGGCTTCTCATAAAAAATTTGAGGAGAAATATAATCTCCCTTTCACACTGCTTTCGGATACAGAACTTACATGTATTCAGGCTTACGATGTCTGGAAAGAGAAAAATATGTATGGCAGGAAGACGATGGGGGTAGTGCGAACGACTTATCTGATCGACGAAGAAGGAATGATCGTTAAAGCGATCGGGAAAGTCAGGGCAGCGGACAATCCTGCACAGATGCTGGAAGAATTATAGAAAGAACTGTTATTATTAAAAAAAGCGGGAGAGGTCTCAGTCATGGATAAGGAGATCGAAAGGAAAGAGATCGGCCGGACACGTTCCGGCCTGCGCTATGGATGGACGACTGGAAGCTGTGCGGCCGCGGCTGCAAAGGCGGCCGCACAGATGCTTTTTTCGGGGCAGGAGATCCGTCAGGTAAGGCTCATGACGCCAAAAGGGATCGAACTGTACCTGGATGTGGAGTCTGTCACCAGGATGGCGGACTGTGTCCGGTGTGCGGTGAGAAAATACAGCGGAGACGATCCTGACGTGACCGACGGACTTCTGATATATGCGAAAGTGGAAAAAAGATCCGGAGATATCTCCGCACTGCGCGTTGTCCTGGAGGGAGGCGCCGGCGTGGGGCGCGTGACGCGCCCCGGCCTGGAGCAGCAGGTCGGACAGGCGGCGATCAATAAAGTTCCCCGCAGGATGATCACGGAAGAAGTAGAGCGCATATGCCGCGCACATGATTACCGCGGGGAAGTGAAGGTTGTCATCTCGATCCCCGGCGGAGAGGAGACGGCAAAAAAGACTTTCAATCCGAGAGTCGGGATCATGGGCGGCCTCTCTGTGCTCGGAACATCAGGGATCGTAGAGCCTATGAGCGAGAAAGCGCTGACAGATACAATCTATCTGGAAATGAAGATGCTCAGAGAGAACGGATATTTATACTGCTATGCCGTTCCGGGAAACTACGGGGCTGATTTTCTGACGGAGCGTCTGGGGATCGATACAGATCTTGCAGTGAAATGCAGCAACTATGTGGGAGAGACGATCGACGACGCAAAACTTCTCGGGATGAAAGGGCTTCTTCTGATCGGCCATGTGGGAAAGTTCATTAAACTGGCGGCGGGCGTGATGAATACACATTCACGAACCGCGGACTGCAGGATGGAGGTGTTTGCCGCTCACGCAGCCATGGCAGGGGCAGACGCTGCCACAGCGAGAGAGATCATGGCATGTCTGAATACGGCGGAGACTGTGGAGATACTAAAAGAAAAAGGAATACTTCCGGATGTTATGCAAACAGTAATGGATCGAGTCACATTCTATCTGAGGCAGAGAGCAGGAGAGGGACTCGAGACAGGCGCAGTCGTGTTCTCCGGTGAGGAGGGGATCCTCGGACAGACGAAGAATGCGGAAAAGCTGCTGAGACTCACAGAAAGGCAGCGTAAGGAACAGGAATAAAAAGGGAGAGACATGATATGAGCGGAATATTTACTGGCGTGGGCGTGGGACCGGGAGATCCGGAGCTGATGACACTGAAAGCGGTCCGCGCAACAGAAGCGTGCAGCGTGATCGCTATACCCGTGTCGGCGGACACGCTGGAGAAACCGGTGTATGAGCATGCAGGCGATAAAAGCAATGCAGTATATCTGGAGCGGTGCGTGGCATACCGGATCGCGGCCGGGGCGGTGCGCGGAATCGGGGAAAAGGACAGACTCTATCTGCCGATGCCGATGATAAAGGAAAAAGACAGGCTCAAAATAGTCCATGAAAAAGACGCAGCGGCCGTCGCAGAACTGCTCGACCAGGGGAAAAACGTAGTCTTTCTCACCCTTGGAGATCCTACAGTGTACTCCACCTGTATGTATGTGCACAAGCGTCTGAAACGGGACGGATATACGACGCGGGTCGTGCCGGGGATCCCGTCGTTCTGTGCGGCCGCAGCGCGGATGGATATCCCTCTTGTGGAAAACCGGCAGGAGCTCCATGTACTTCCCGCTTCTTATCACATCGAAGAAAGTCTGGATCTTCCGGGCACGAAAGTCCTCATGAAAGCAGGGCGGCAGATGGCGGAAGTGAAGCGTCTGCTGACGGAGAAAGGGCTGGACTCTGTGATGGTAGAAAACTGCGGGATGGAAAATGAGAAACTGTATTTCGGCGCGCAGGAGATCCCGGAACAGGCGGGGTACTATTCGCTGCTCGTCGTAAAGGAGAGACAGACAGGAGGAGAGAACGTATGATCACATTTACAGGAGCAGGACCGGGAGCGGAGGATCTCATCACAGTCCGGGGACAGAACCTGCTAAAAGAGGCTGACGTCGTGATCTATGCGGGATCTCTCGTCAATCCGGGACTATTGTCTCTGTGCAGAGAGGACTGCGAGATCTACAACAGCGCAAAGATGACACTGGAAGAAGTGATAGCAGTCATGACCGAGGGAGAGCGGTCCGGGAAAAGGATCGTCCGTCTTCACACCGGGGATCCCTGTCTGTACGGCGCCATCCGGGAGCAGATGGACGAGCTGGAGAAGCTGGATATACCTTATGAAGTCTGTCCGGGAGTGAGCTCGCTTTGCGGCGCGGCCGCAGCGCTGGGAGCAGAATATACCCTGCCCGGAGTTTCTCAGTCTGTCGTGATCACGAGGATGGCAGGGCGTACGCCTGTGCCAAAGAGGGAGTCGATCCCAAGTTTTGCCGCCCACCAGGCGACAATGGTGATCTTCTTAAGCGCCGGAATGTTAGAGGAACTCTCCGACGAACTGATCCGCGGCGGTTACGCGGCGGACACACCGGCAGCGATCGTCTACAAAGCGACATGGCCGGAGGAAAAGGTTCTGCACTGCACAGTGAAAGAACTTGCAAAAACGGCGGCGAGAGAAAATGTGACGAAGACAGCTCTGATCGTGGTGGGCAGGATACTCGGAGACGAGTACGAGCGGTCAAAACTCTATGATCCGTCCTTTACCACGGAGTTCCGAGAAGTATCCGCGCCGTCCGGGAAAGACAAAGAACGGTAAATATGAATAGCAGAGAAACGGAGCGCAAAGACAATGAGTAAGATCTATGTGACAGGCCTGGGGCCGGGGGCGGCGGATCAGATGACGGTACAGGCGAAACAAGCGCTGGAGAAATGCCCGGTAATCATCGGATATACAGTATACATTGATCTTATCAGGGAGGAATTTCCGGATAAGATATTTATGAGCACACCCATGCGCAAGGAAGCCGACAGATGCCGGATGGCGTTTGCGGAGGCGCAGAAAGGGCAGGATGTGGCGATGGTGTGCAGCGGAGACGCTGGGATCTACGGCATGGCCGGACTGATCTGTGAGATCGGAAAGGACTATCCGGACGTGGGGATCGAGATCGTGCCGGGCATCACAGCGGCGTCCGGCGGGGCCGCGGTCCTGGGGGCGCCTCTGATGCATGATTTTGCAGTTATCAGCCTGAGCGACCTGCTCACGCCGTGGGAGAAGATTGAGAAGCGCATCAGGGCAGCGGCAGAAGCGGATTTTGTGATCTGCATTTACAATCCGTCCAGCAAAAAGCGTGCGGACTATCTGAAGAAAGCCTGCCAGATGATAATGGAATACAGGAAGCCGGATACAGTATGCGGTATTGTGAGGAATATCGGAAGAGACGGGGAAAGCTATGAGATCCTGTCTCTTGAATGCCTGCAGGATGCGCGGACGGATATGTTTACGACGGTGTATATCGGAAACTCGGATACAATGGAACTAAACGGCAGAATGGTGACGCCGAGAGGATATAAAGATGTGTGAGAAACGGCGGAAGATCTCTTTAATCGGGATCGGTATGGGCAGCAGGGCATCAATGACCATTGAGGCGGAAAAAGCAGTCAGAAGCTGCGACTGCATGATCGGCGCACAGAGGATGCTTTCTGCTGCGCGGGAAGCGCGGTATGGGAGAGAATGGAAAGAATGTTCTGTGCAGGCGGACATACGGACGCCGGAGCTGTGCGAGTACAATGCGGAGAAAATAGCTGCATATGTGGAGGAACACCCAAAATTCGCTCATGTGGCAGTACTGCTTTCAGGAGATACCGGATTCTACAGCGGAGCAAAGAAGCTGGCGGAGACGTTTGCAGTATACCCTGACCGGTATGAGGTGGAACTGCTCCCGGGCATTTCCTCCGTAGCATGTCTCGCCGCACGGCTGAAAACAACATGGGAAGACGGAGCGCTCGTCAGTCTGCACGGCCAGGAAGAAAATTTTATCCAGACTGTCAACAGGAACAGGAAGACGTTCCTTCTCCTTGGCGGAAAAGGGACGGGAGACAAGATGCTCAAACGACTTACGGAATACGGGATGGACGAAGTGACCGTACATATCGGCATCAGGCTGTCCTACCCGGACGAGCGGATCATAAGCGGACGCCCGGGGGAACTCTCCGGCAGTGAAGCAGACGGGCTGTGCGCCGCGATGATCCTGAATCCGAAGCCGGACAAAAGAACAGGGCCCCATATTCCGGATGAAGAATTTATCCGCGGCAACGTACCCATGACAAAGGCGGAAGTGCGCGCTGTCAGCCTGGCTCAGATGGAACTTACGGAGGATGCGGTAGTATATGATATCGGTGCGGGGACCGGCTCGGTGTCAGTGGAGGCGGCAAGATCCGGAGACCGGATCCGGGTATATGCCATCGAGAAAAAGCCGGAGGCGGCCCGGCTCCTGGAACAGAACCGGAAAAAGTTCCGGGCGGACGGCATACGTATCATACAGGACGAGGCGCCTAAGGCCCTCCTCGGGATGGAACCACCCACCCACGTATTTATCGGGGGGAGTTCGGGAAACCTCCATGAGATCCTGCGCACTGTTCTTGAGAAAAATCCCTCAGTCCGGATCGTGATCAATGCCATATCTCTTGAGACAGTCGGAGAAGTGATGGACGCCATAGAGAAAGGACTGTTAAGCGGCGCTCAGATCACCCAGATTATGGCGTCACGTTCCCGCATCCTTGGAAAGTATCACATGATGACAGGACAGAATCCGGTGTATATCATTTCCGCAGGAGACGGGAAACTAAGATGATGGCAGCGGGAAGACGAAAGGAGCGCAGGCAGATGAAGATCCCGCGAATACTGATCGCAGCTTTGGCAAGCGGCAGCGGAAAGACGGCGGTTTCCTGTGCCCTGATGGCGGCGCTTCAGAGGCGGGGCCTGCGGGTGAGGGCCTGCAAATGCGGGCCGGATTATATCGATCCGATGTTTCACAGAGAAGTGCTGGGAGTGGACTCAATGAATCTGGACCTCTTTTATTGCGGGACAGAAGAACTGAGACGTGAATTTGCCCGGCACGCGTCAGGAGCGGACATAACGGTGACAGAAGGAGTCATGGGATATTATGACGGCAGATCGCTTGATACAGACGCCGGCAGTTCCTACGATGTGGCAAAAGCGCTTGACATCCCTGTCATATTTGTTATAAACTGCCGGGGAGCGGCTCTTTCTCTCGCGGCGCTTATCAGGGGTATCGTGGAGTTCAGGGATGACAGCAATATCTGTGGAATCCTTTTGAACCGGGTATCGAAGACGCTGTATCCGAGGCTGAAAGAGATGCTTGAACGGGAACTCAGGCAATACGGACATGAGATTCCTGTAATGGGATATGTGCCCGAAGACGATGCATTTTGTCTGGAAAGCCGCCATCTCGGGCTTGTCACTCCGCAGGAATTAAAAGATCTGAAACAGCAGACAGAGCGGGCGGGAGAGATACTGTCTGAGAGCGTGGATCTGGACGGCTTATTAAAGATCGCAGAGACAGCTCCCCGGATAGTTCCGGCTGAGAACGGGGCATCTGACAAGGAGGACGCCGTGGCAGGCGGAAACGGCACATACTATGCAGGAAACGCCAATATGCCGGTCAGGATCGGAATCGCGCGGGACGAGGCGTTCTGCTTTTACTATAAGGCAAATCTGGAACTTCTGGAAGAGACAGGATGCGAACTGGCGCCTTTTAGTCCGCTGCGGGATAAAAGACTCCCGCAGGGGATCAGCGGACTGATCTTAGGCGGCGGTTATCCGGAACTTTACGGTGATAGGCTCTCGTCCAACCGGATGCTTCTTACAGAGATCCGGGAAAGCGTGAACGCCGGGATGCCCTGTTTTGCAGAGTGCGGCGGATTTATGTATCTCCATAAGGAGATGGAAGATGAAAAGGGGAATACATATCCAATGGCAGGCGTGATAAACGGAAAGACATATCCCACAGGGAGACTGGTGCGCTTCGGGTATGTCAGCATAACGACAGACGAGGAAAACTCAGCGTATCTCCTGCCGCAGGAGAAGATCAGAGGACATGAATTTCATTATTGGGACAGCACGGACAGCGGGGATGACTGCATGGCAGTGAAACCGGATGGAAAAAGAAAATGGAGATGTATTCATATGAATGGAAATCTGTTTGCCGGATATCCTCATCTGTATCTTCCGTCAATGCCCGGATTTGCCCGCAGGTTCGCAGATCGATGCAGAAAGTGGGATCAGCGGCGGGATGTCGGGAAATGAGATCCTGTCGTAGTCAGGAAAGAGGAAATGGAAGATGTCAGAGGATTTTGAGAAAAAATTACAACAGAAGTTAAGGGGGATATGCCCGGCGGATGTAAAGAGCATGGAGGCGGCAAAGGCCCACTGGAAGACGGTGGGCAAGCCGCTGAACAGCCTGGGCAAACTGGAAGATGCAGTTGTCCGCATGGCGGGGATCAGGAGGACGCCGGACTATACGATCAGAAAAAAAGGTCTTGTTATCATGTGCGCTGACAACGGCGTGGTGGCTGAGGGAGTGACCCAGACCGGGCAGGAAGTTACGGCCATCGTGGCGGAAAATTTTACCCGGCGAGCTACCAGTGTATGTCTGATGGCAGAGATCGCGGGCGTGGATCTCTTTCCTGTGGATATCGGCATGGCGGTAGATGTGCCTGCGGTGACAAAAGCGGAGTATAAAGTGATGAGCGGAACGAAAGATATGCTCCGGGAGCCTGCCATGACGAGAGAGCAGGCGGCTCAGGCGGTACTTACAGGATTGCACATGGCGAAAAAACTGGCCGGTCAGGGGTACGATCTGCTCGCCACAGGAGAAATGGGTATAGGAAATACAACTACGAGCAGTGCGGTCGCGTCGGTGCTTCTTGAACGGGAGGCGGACGAAGTGACAGGACGCGGCGCAGGCCTGAGTTCGGAAGGACTGCGCCGGAAGATCGATGTGATCCGCCGCTCGATCAGGCTTCATCGGCCGGACAGGGAAGATGTGCTGGATGTACTTTCTAAAGTAGGCGGTCTGGACATTGCCGGTCTTGCAGGGGTGTTTCTCGGGGGCGCGCTGCATCATATTCCCGTCATCATCGATGGGTTTATCTCTTCGGTGGCGGCTCTCTGTGCGGTAAAGCTGTGTTCCTCTGCGGCAGACTGCATGATACCCTCCCATAAGCCGGGGGAACCGGCAGGATGGATGGTGCTTAAAGATCTGGGCCTCTCCCCCTTTATCGACTGCAATATGTCTCTGGGAGAGGGCAGCGGAGCAGTGGCGGCGATCCCGCTGCTGGAGATGGGACTCGCTGTATATCGGGAAATGAGCACATTCGATGAAATCAATGTAGAACAGTATGAAGAGCTTAAATAGCACGGCCGGACTGCCGTGCGGCTTTATTGAAAGGAAAGGGAGAACTACGAAATGCGTCTGTTGAATTCTCTTGCAATTGCTATATCCATGTATTCCAAGATTCCCGTACCGACCGTGGAATGGAACGAAAAAAATATGAAGTATGCTATGTGTTTTTTTCCGGTTATAGGCGTGATAACCGGTTTGCTTCAGCTAGGCATCGGATATGTGCTCCTGGAATATACTTCCTGCGAGAAACTGTTTTTTGCGTCAGCGATGACATTGATCCCGGTTATTGTCACAGGCGGGATCCATCTGGACGGTTATGCGGATACGATCGATGCGCTAAGCTCTTACGGCAACATAGACAAGAAACTGCAGATACTAAAAGATCCCCATTCGGGTGCGTTTGCCATGATCGGACTGTGCGGATATTTTGTGGCGACACTGGCGCTGTGGAGTGAGGCGGATATACATATTCTTCCGATGGCGGCCTGTATATATCCCTTTTCCAGATCGCTCAGCGGCATCTCCGTCGTGTCCTTTCAGGCTGCGAAAGACAGCGGGCTTCTCCGGACATTTCAGGACGGGGCGCAGAGGAAGCGCGTAAGGATCGTACTTATCATATGGGCCGTCCTGTGCGCGTCAGCGCTGCTGTATCTTGGGTGGCTGCGCGGAAATATTGCCATAGCCGGGGCAGCGGCGGCGATGGCGTCATCTCTTCTGGTATTTGCCTGGTACTACGTGACAAGTAAAAGGAAGTTCGGCGGAACAACAGGGGATCTGGCAGGGTATTTCCTTCAGATATGTGAATTTGCAATGCTGGCAGTGATCGTGCTGGCAGGAAAAGAGCATCTTTGGACAGCCATAGAGACATATATAGAGACATATATTCGGGGAAAACTATGAAAATAGTATTTATCCGCCATCTAAAGACGCCGGGAAATGAGAAGAGACAGTATATCGGACGGACGGATGAGGAACTGGCTGATCGGGCGGTGAAAGATTTCCTGCTGCGTTTTACAGGAGCCTGTAACGAAGACCGGGCCAGATGCAGAGAGTCTGGCCGGACAGGCATTGTGCGTGACAGATCCACGAGCAGCCTGTATCCGCCCGCGCAGCATATCATCGCGAGTCCTATGAAGCGGTGCATCCGGACTGCGGAGCTTATCTATCCGGGACAGGAGATCCGGACTGAGCCGATGCTCCGGGAGTGTGATTTCGGGGAATATGAGCAGAAGACTTATGAAGAACTGAGAAACGAACCGGAGTATATCCGGTGGATTAAGTCCGGCGGAATGACTGCATTTCCGGGCGGAGAAGATCCGGCGGCATTTCGCAGGAGATGTATGGCCGGAGCAGAGAAATGGATCGGCATACTTCTGCGCAAAGAAGCAGACAGCGCGGCTTTCATCGTGCATGGCGGCACGGTCATGGCGGTCCTTTCGGAGCTGTCTGAGGATACGCATGGATTCTACCACTGGCAGGTGGAAAATGGCGGAGGATATGCGGCTGAGGTGAGGGCGCAAGACTGGGAAAACGGCAGAAAAGTACTGAGAAATGTAAAGAGATTATCCTGACAAGGGAAGAGAAGTTTATTTTTATTTGTTGTATACAGGCAATCTTACCTGAGATATAATGAATCCATAGAATTGAGGTGATATCATGACAGAAGAAAAGATCAGGGAAGTTGTAAACAGGTTTGCAGAAGAAGCAAAAAGAATCTATGGATCTAAATTACAGGAGATCATTCTTTATGGTTCCTGCGCGCGTGGCGACTTTGAAAATGACAGCGATATAGATATATTGATTTTACTGAATACACCATTGGAAAGTATCAGTCTGGAGAGAAAACGTATTTTGGATATATCAGATCAGCTTGATCTGGATTATGACGTTGTGTTAGCACCGGTGGTTCAGAATTATACTGTGTATCAAAAATATATTCCTGTGTCTGTATTCTATCAGAATGTAGAGAGAGAAGGTGTAAAGATTGCCTGAATATAGTTCCTTGAGAGCGGTGCTTGTTTTCGATAATTTTGATTCAAGTAAACATAGTGGGGTAATCGCTGAATTTAGAAGAAGATATATTAAAGAGGGGATATTTCCTGCAGAAATATCTAAGATGATCGGGGCGGCATTTACAATCCGTAATGCATCAGACTATGATGATATGTTTATTGCCAGTAAAGATGATACGGAAGAGCAGATAACAAATGCTGAGTATGTGTATAAAATAATTGAAGAGTATATAAAGCATAAAACTGTCTAAAGGAAGACTGGGAAAATGGCAGAAAAGTACTGAGAAATGTAAAGAGATTGTAAGATAATTCTTAAGTTTTTATATTACGGCAGAGAGCATGGCAGAAAGTGTACTTTTATGCTCTCTTTTATATTATAATAAACTCAGAAACAGCCGGGAGGAGGTTGAAGAATATGAGCAAAGGAATTATCATCTATCAAAGCAAATATGGAAGCACGAAAAAATATGTACAGTGGCTGCAAGAGGCGACGGGTTATGATATTATTGAAGTAAAAAAAGCGAAAGCGGATACGATGGACAGCTATGATATAGTGGTGTTGTGCGGCGCTGTCTACGCCTCGGGTATTGCCGGAATTTCATATCTGAGAAAAAATAAAAATGCACTGTCGGGGAAGAGGGCGGCAGTATTCTGCGTAGGGGCTTCCCCGTATGATGAAAAGGCGCTCAAAGAGGTTAAAGAACATAATCTGAAAGATGATTTACGTGATATTCCTATGTTCTACGGACGGGGAGCGTGGGATGAAGAGGAAATGACATTTACAGACCGCACCATGTGCAGGATGCTTCAAACAGCAGTCGGGAAAAAGGACCCGTCCACATATGAGCCGTGGATGAAAGCACTGATGTGTGCGGTCGGACAGAAATGCGACTGGACAGATAAGAAATATCTGGAACCGTTGATTGAGTATATAAAACATTAGGGAAAAGAAAATGAGAGAACGTAAAAAACGGATAGTTTTTATCGGTGTAGTATTGCTGGTGATCGCCATTTTAACGGCAATTCCAATAATATTACCGCGAATGCGCCCTATAGAAGCAGTATATTTAAAAAGTGAAAATGGAAATAGCATTTTTGTCAATATGGAAGATGGTCTCCCTTTTATAGGATCTATACCGCAGGAAAGACTTTATGATGAAAACGGGGAAAAGATTTCGGAGAAAGAGTTGGATAATGGGGACGTACTGGATATCTATGGAGACAGGACTATGGAAGATTCTTCTCCCGGTAAGTATAACGGAATCACAAAAATAAAAAGAACGGAAAACGCAAATCAGAATTATGTAGAAAGATACGGGCATTTCCTCGAAAATTATTAATTGGCGGCACAATATTGTATTTAAGAATTCATTGGAATTTTATTTATGGGAGATCTTATGAGCAAAAATAGAAAACTTATAGTTGGTGCTGGCGTGGTTTTGCTGGTGGTGATTATTTTAGCAGCAGCAGGAATACGAACTTATCTTATGCAGGATGAATCGTCAGATAAGTCATGGTCGGACAGTGGCAATACCATGCAGGCAGTTTATTTGAAAAAGGAAAATGGGAATAGTCTTTTTGTAAATCTGGATGCGGAGTATCCGTTTACAGGAACAATACCTGAAGGAGAACTCTATGATGAAAAGGGCGGGAAGATTAGAGAACAGGATCTGAAGAACGGAGATGTGGTAAACATCTATGGAAACGGGATTATGGCACAGTCGTATCCTGCCCAGTATCACGGAATTACTAAGATAGAAAGAACAGAACAGGCAAACCAGACGTATATACAGGAATATGCGCATTATCTGGATGAGCTTTTTCCAGAAAAAGATCCCGCCCAGCTTCCTTATCTGCATGTATGCTATTCGGATGAACTGGCTTCTGTGGCAGTAATGATCCCCGAGGCTTTAAGCTACACGTGGACTTACGAGGAAAATGGAGAAAGCACCACCATTACTACAGATGCACCTCATATTCTGCAGACTGAGCCGACAGAGGTGACAAAGCTGTCAGAACCGATGGCTATGGAACTGGAGTTTGATGAAAAACCTGAAAGTGTTCAGATGTTTTTGTGGGATGATTCTCTTTTGGGACAGTATCAGGACAGCACGGCTGAGATACCGGAAGGTACTCCTGTAGAAGTACAGGAAAATGAGAAAGGAAATCCCGAGTTTACCGCACAGCCGGGATGTGTATATCTGGTGCGGGGACAGTGGGAAAATGGAACCGTGGATTACGGTTTCCGGGTGCCTGCTAAGTGATTATGTGTTGCATGATAGGGGGATTACAGGAAACTGACGCAATATAAAATCAGGGAGAAAACATATGGAAGCGATCATTGGACTTGCCGATCCGGACGATGAAAAGAACGTACAGAATATCAGGAAAGCTGCGCGCAGACAGATACCGAAACCCCTTGCCGACAGGACGGAATTTTATCATTTGAGAGGCGGGATTGACTATGAGAAGCTGGGTTTCAAACACAGAATGATGATGAAAGTGCTCTATGAACAGGTGAAAAAACAGCCGGTTGAAGAGCAGGATGCAGATACAAGGGCGATGGTCGAGACATACGGACAGAAAGTCTGCTTTGTAGATACGGAAAGTCTGGAAATCATAGTGAAGAAGCTGAAAGATTAGGTCTTAGTGTTATCGGCAATGTAAGGAGCGATAGATGGATAAAATTAAAAAAATTATTAACTATGTTTCATGGATAATAATAGGAATGAGCGGAATTCTATTACTTGTGAACTGGGAGAATATTCCGGAAACTGTCGTTACACATATAGGGATTGGAATCACCTATGGAGGTAAAAATAATCTGATCTTGTTTTTGATTATTGAGGTAATTATAAATGCAGTATTTACAATGGGGTATGAAATTTCTTTTATCAGGGAAATGAGAAAAACCAGACAGCCGTCTTCTCTGATTGACGGCAGCAGTATGGTCATTCAGGTAATTGCGGTGATGGTAATGTCCGCGTTTATCCTGCAGGCAATATGGTAGTTTGGAAAGTAAATATGACAAAAGAGGTGTAGAGATGAGATTAAAAAATATATTGATCGCCGTTGATGATATTGAAAGATCAAAGCAGTTTTACCATGATCTGTTCGGTCTGGATATGGTGCTTGACAATGACGGAAATATGATCTTGACCGAAGGTCTGGTGCTTCAGGAGAAAAAGATCTGGGGGAATTTTCTGGAAAAAGATATTATTCCGGAAAACAATGCCTGTGAACTGTATTTTGAGGAGCGTGATATAGAAGCATTCGCTCAAAAACTTGAGAAATTGTATCCATCGATCAAGTATGTCAACAGACTCACGACTCACGACTGGGGCCAGAAAGTCATCCGGTTTTATGATCCGGACGGGAATCTGATCGAAGTGGGAACGCCGGTGGATAGATCTGAAAAACTTTAAGAAATGGAGACAGTGCAGGTGGAATTACAGAAGATTAACAGAGATTTTTCAGTTTGTAAGGTTACGGATTATTCAAAAGTAAATCTGGAATCTGAATATTGTTTTATCGGTAAAACGGATGAGGAAAACTCGCTCGTGTGTCTGACGGAGGATGTGCCTGATAACATGACAGAGCGGGAAGATGGCTGGCGGGCATTCCGGATCCGGGGAGTTCTTGATTTTTCGCTGATAGGAATCCTGGCAAAAATATCTGCGCTTCTGGCAAAAGAGAAGATCGGTATATTTGTTATCTCTACATATAATACGGATTATATTCTGGTGAAGAAAGAAAATGAAGTGAAGGCAATGAAACGGCTGGCCAGGGAAGGATATTTTTTCAGGGAGTAATATGTGCACAATTCAAAAGTATAAAAGGCAATATCATGATAAGCTGCTTCAGTTTCTGGAAGCATGTCTGCCGCAGTCGGGCAGATGTTTCGAGCTGAACGGCCGCCATAAGATGTACAACGATGTATCAGAATATTTCGAGCATTTCTGGTGTCTTTTTGACGGCGAAGATATGATCGGGACTGTAGCACTGAAAAAGCTGGACAGCGGAAAGTGCGAACTGAAATCATTGTATCTTTTGGAGCAGTATCATAAAAAAGGACTGGGACGGTTGCTGCTGAATACAGCGATTCAGGAGGCAAAGCGGAACGGATACGGGGAAATGTATCTTGATTCATTGTCATCGGGCAGGCGTGCGGTCCGTCTATATGAAAAGGCAGGATTTGAGCGGACGGAAAGATATAATGACAATGAAAAGGCAGACATATTTATGGTATTAAAGCTCGATAAAAAATGCGGAGGAAAATCTAATGAGTGAGAATAAACAGATAACGGTCAAAAAGACAGTAAAAACAGGCATCACGTTTGGAAGCGCACTTGCAATGGTGATCAGCTATTCAACATGGCATTCTGTAGGATGGGCGATCTTCCACGGATTGTTGAGCTGGGTATATGTGATTTATTTTGTGCTGATGTATTAGAAGTTTTGCCGGATCTGAGCACGAATCGGAGTACAGACATGGAGATCAGAACTTACAGACAGGAAGATATCAAAGAGATCGCAGAGCTTTTCTATCATACGGTACACAGTGTAAATGCGGCAGACTATACAGATGAACAGCTTGATGCGTGGGCCGACGGAAATATAGATCTGGCAGCATGGGACAGATCGTTTCAGGAGCACATGACACTGGTTGCGGTGATGCCGTTAGACAAAGAAAATGGAACAGAACAGATCGTGGGCTTTGCAGACATGGACAGTACAGGATATCTCGACCGGCTGTATGTGCACAAAGATTTTCAAAGATGTGGGATTGCGACGGAACTCTGCGACCGGCTGGAACGGGCGGTGGATGCGGAAAAGTTTACAACCCATGCATCTGTTACGGCAAAGCCGTTTTTTGAAAAAAGGGGCTATCAGGCCGTCCGGGAGCAGCAGGTGGAGAGAAAAGGGATACTTCTGACAAACTATTTGATGAAAAAGGAGTGAACTGCAACTGGAAAAGGGATAGAATGTAACAGTTCAGCTCGCGGCAGTCTTGTATTCCTCCGTCCTATAGATTATACTACGTTTATGGATTTTCTTAGGAGGATTACCCGGGATGCACGTGACAGAAAAACTGACAAGACCACTGACTGAGGCGAAATATTTAAATGCGGATAATGCCGACCGGTATCGGAGCATTATGCGCATTTTTTATGAAAATTACGAGAAACTGCGCTACTGGATGTATGAGGAAGAAATTTATGCGGAAATGACTGCAGATCCGTATTTCGCCGACTACCGGATAGAGCAGTGTCGGCAGGATCTGGCGATGCTGACAGAATGGAAGAACTTAAATACGATCCAGGATACTCGAAATGTAGCTTCGATCGAGGAGTTCAAAAACAAAAGATATCGTTATCAGATGTCAGAATACAGCGTCGAGATCGAGCGTCTAGTTATCCGTCTGGAAAATCTGTTTGTAGAGGGGGCGTCCCTTGAGCCCACGCTGCTGGAACGGATCCGGCTGAATGTGGAGCGGTTCCCGAAGATGGGCGACGGAGATCCGGATGCGGTGTATGCATGGTGGAACGACCTGAATAATGACTTTATCCGTCTGAACCAGAATTATCAGGACTATATCCGCGATCTGAACAGCGTAAAAGCGGAAAAAATGATGCGTACAAAAGAATTTCTTGTGTTTAAGGACAAGCTGGTGGAATATCTGCGGAACTTTATCAAGGGCCTGCAGAAAAATGTGGGAGTGATCGAGGAGACACTGAGACTGCTGGAACCAGAGCAGCTGAAAAACGTGCTCGGTAAGATAAATGATTATGAGATGTCGATCCCCCGAATGGATGTGGAAGTGTCCAGGGAAATGATCGAGGAAAAGACAAAAGGGCGGTTTGAGAGCATCCGAAACTGGTTTGTGTCAAAAGACGGGCAGGAGAATGAGGCGGGGCGGCTTTTTGACGCGACCAACGAGATCATACGGCGGATCACCCGCTATGCTACCCAGCTCAGCGAAAAGAATGCGCTGGGAGCGAACCGCAGGGAAGAGTACCGAAAGGTGGCGGATATTTTCATGCGGTGCAAAGATATGGAAGAGGCCCACAGGCTGTCCGCCATGGTGTTCGGACTGGAACGGCCGCTCCACCTGCGGTTAGAGGCAGAACGCGAGACAGACAGTATGAACCAGGGCGTCTATGAAGAACCGGCGGCGGAACTTGTGCTTAAGCCGCGAGTCAGGACTTATCGGGAAAAATCTTCCCGTACATCTATCCGTGACACTGGGCAGGAAAAAGAACAGGCGAGAAAGCAGGCGATAGAACAGATGAAACGGGACTGGAAGAGGATCGGGGAACTGGAGAAAGACCGCAGAATCGACTTTGATTCTCTTCCGGTGATCGAACCGAGAGTCAGAGAGATCCTCCTGAAATGGCTGTCTGACGCGCTGGAGAATGCAGATTACGCGGCGAGAACAGAAGAGGGCAGAGATTTCGTGCTGGATATGACTCATGCAGACGAGCGGTGTGTGGTCCGCTGCGAAGACGGAAACTTTACAATGCCGAGATTGTGTATCGTGTTCCGGGAAAGGATGGCAGAGGCAGAATGAAAGAACTGGAGACACTGCTTGAAAAGCGGTGGGTATTAAAGTCCGAGGACAGAGAATTATATTACAAGATCAGGGATTCCATCGGGGAAATCCGTAAATTTGCCACGGAGAAGATGGGATGTCAGGTGATCGAGAACGCGCTGCTCGTAAAAATGGAGAAGATTCCGGCTTTGCCGGAAACATGCATGGGTATCCAGTCATTTACTTCTAAAGAAGAATATGCTTTTCTGTGTATCTTCCTGATGTTTCTGGAAGACCGTGACGCGCAGGAACAGTTTATTTTGTCCCAGCTTACAGAATATATCGCCTCAAATATGCCGGGAGAGGGAGTGGACTGGACACTGTATACAAACAGAAGACGGCTGGTCAAGGTATTGAGATACGCGGTGGATCAGGGGATCATCCGGGTAACGGACGGATCTGACGACGCATTTATGGAAAATGAGACCGGGGAGGTATTGTATGAAAATACAGGAGCCTCCAGATATTTTATGCGTAATTTCAGCCGGGATATCATGGCTTATACACGTCCGGAAGAGTTTGAGGAAAGCGACTGGTTTGCGATGGATGAAGAACGCGGTATCGCGAGGAGGCATCGCGTATATAAAAGGCTCCTCTTTTCTGTGGGGATGTACCGGAGGGAAGGCGCTGACGAGGATTTTGAGTATCTGAAATACTATGGGCGCAGGCTTTCGGATGATCTGGAACAGAACTTCGACTGCCAGCTCCATATCCACCGGGGGAGCGCTTTCCTGATGCAGGGCGGAGACTGCCGGATCGGGGAGACTTTCCCGGGAAATACAGGGCTGTCGGACATTCTGCTGCTGTGCTGCACA
>CALWAR010000068.1 GCA_944375765.1 uncultured Mediterraneibacter sp.
TACCCGCAGGGACAACAGCACGATCGAGCACCACAGAAGCCGGAAAGAAGTCAGGGAAGCCCTGGAAAACGGCGAGGGCGAAGACGTCAGAATGTCAGACACCGTGGGGCAGGAGATGTATTACTACGCGATCCTGCTCAATGACGGGACGGTGCTCCGGGCATCCAAATCAATGGACGGGCTTGTAAGGACGGCTTTCCGTAATCTCCCGGTCATGGCAGGAGTCGCTGCCATTATGCTGGTCCTTGCTTATTTCCTGGCCAAATGGCAGACGAAACGTCTGATAAAGCCGATCTATGAGCTGGATCTGGAACACCCGCTGGACAATGAGACATACGGAGAACTGACTCCGTTTTTGGAGGCGATGGACAGACAGAACAAAGAGAAAGAGGCCGCATCGGTCATGCGCAAGGAGTTCTCTGCAAATGTCTCTCACGAGCTGAAGACTCCGCTCACCTCAATCTCCGGCTATGCTGAGATTATGAAGAACGGCATGGTGCGGCCTGAAGATATCACTGTCTTTTCAGAACGCATATACAAGGAGGCACGTCGTCTCGTGACACTCGTAGAAGATATCATCAAGTTGTCGAAACTCGACGAAGAGTCCGTAGAGCTGGAGAAACAGGATGTAGACCTCTATGAGATGACAAGAGAGATCATCAGCCGCCTTGCGCCGCAGGCGTCACAGAAAAATGTCCGCATGGAATTATCCGGAGAGCCTGTGACTTATTTCGGGATCCGCCAGATCCTGGATGAGATGATATATAATGTCTGCGAAAACGCCGTGAAATATAACAATGAGAACGGACGGGTGTCCGTGTGGGTGGGGAACACACTCGATGGCCCGAAAGTGACTGTATCCGACACCGGGATCGGTATTCCCAAGGAGCACCATGAACGGATCTTTGAACGGTTCTACCGGGTGGATAAGAGTCATTCAAAAGAGCGCGGCGGTACGGGGCTTGGACTTTCCATCGTAAAGCATGGCGCGCTCCTCCACGGAGCAAAAGTCAGTGTGGACAGTGTGCCGGGGCACGGGACACGGATAGAGATGCAGTTTCCGAAAGGAAGAGTATAGGCTCTCCGGCTTCGGGAGAAGATAACAGTACAGAACAGGACATGAGGTGTGAGATGTGTACTTGTATTACTTATGAAAACGGCGGTTTTTACTTTGGCAGGAACCTTGACCTCGACAGTTCCTTTGGAGAAGCAGTCACTGTAACACCGCGCAGCTTTCCTCTGGATTTCAGGAATGCAGGACGGCAGGAACGACATTATGCGATGATCGGTATGGCGGCGGCTGACGATTCCTTTCCATTATACGCCGAAGCTGTCAATGAAAAGGGCCTTGCTATGGCAGGACTTAACTTCCCCGGAAATGCTTTCTATCAGAAGCCGGACGGCAGCGGACTGGAGCTTGCATCTTTTGAAGTGATCGCGTGGATCCTTGGAAAGTGTGCTTCGGCAGCAGAGGCGGAGGATCACCTGCGGGAGATGAAGATTATTGATACTGCATTCTCCAAAACGATGGCCCCGGCGCCGCTTCACTGGATGCTGGCGGATCGCGGGAGATGCCTTGTCATCGAGGCGGTCAGAGACGGTCTGAAAGTGTATGAAGATCCGTTCGGCGTACTGACAAACAATCCGCCTTTTGAATATCACAGGATGAACATGAACAATTATATGAACCTGACGGCCAACAATCCGCAGAACTTTTTTTCACCCGGACTGGAGCTCAGACCTTATGCGCAGGGGATGGGCGCCATAGGTCTCCCCGGCGACGCGTCGTCAGCTTCGCGCTTTGTACGGGCGGCTTTCATGAAGTGGAACTCTGTGGCTCCCCAAGAAGAAAAAGCGAACGTTTCACAGTTCTTCCACATACTTGACAGTGTGGCGATGGTACGGGGAACTGTCGTGACAGAACAGGGGACGTATGATATCACTACTTATTCCTGCTGCGTCAACACAGACACAGGAGTGTATTATTACAAGACGTACGACGACAGCAGAGTGCGCTCTGTGGATATGCATGAGACGGACCTGGATAAAAACAGTCTGAATATGATCAGGATCAACTGAAGCATAAGACAGATTGTTTAGAAAAAAATCATATCTCTCCTGCTGCCGGCATGATATAATATCTGCACGGCGTAAAACACTGCAAAGTTTCCCGGGAGCAGACAAGACTGCCCTCCGGGGAGAAAACGCCGGAAGACTACATGAACGGGAGCAGGGTATGTTTGGATATGTGACGATATGCGAACCTGAGCTGAAAGTAAAAGACCTGAAGAAATACAAAGCGTATTACTGTGGTCTCTGCCGGGCATTAAAAGAGGAGTACGGAACAGTGGGGCAGATGACGCTCACATATGACATGACATTTGCCATTATCCTGCTGTCTTCGCTGTATGAGAGAGTGGCAGACACACAGATGCACAGATGCAAGGTCCATCCTGTGAAAAAACAGATGATGCTGAGAAACGAGATCACTTCTTATGCGGCGTCGATGAATGTGCTCCTTGCATATTATCACATGGATGACGACTGGCGCGACGACAGAAAAGTGGCCAGCTTTATGACAAAAAGCCTCCTTTACAGAAAGGCGGAGAAGATCATTGAACAGTATCCAAGACAGAGCAAAGCGATTAGAGAGTCGCTCTTAGAGCTTACCGCCTGTGAAGAAGAGCAGAGCACGGATATCGACCGTACGGCAGGATGCTTTGGGAAACTGATGGGAGAGCTGTTTCTGTACAGAGAAGACATGTGGGAGAAAGAACTCCGCAGGATGGGATTTTTTCTTGGTAAATTTATCTATCTTATGGACGCTTATGAGGATTTGCCGGAAGATCTCAGGAAAGACAGGTATAATCCGCTTAAGTCTCTGTACAAAGAGCCGGGATACGAAGAGCGGATCAAACAGATTCTCTGTATGATGATAGCGGAGTGCGCAGCCGGATTTGAGCGTCTTCCGTGTCTTACAGATGTGGACATTTTGCGTAATATATTGTATGATGGTGTCTGGAATCGTTATAATAAGATACAGATGAAGAAAAGCGAGGAAGAAAGAAAATGAATAAAAACCCGTATGATGTGCTCGGCGTTTCTCCGAATGCGTCAGATGACGAGATAAAAAAGGCATACCGTGATCTCACGAGAAAATATCATCCTGACGCCAACGTGGACAATCCGCTGGCAGATCTGGCCGAAGAAAAATTCAAGGAAGTACAGGAAGCGTATGATACGATCATGCAGGAGCGCTCTTCGGGCAGTTCTGGCAGCTATTCCTACGGGAACAGTTCGTCTTCCGGCAGTTACTCTTACGGGGGCTCTTCCTATGGAAACCAGGGATACGGAAGTTCCGGAAGCTACCAGAGCGCGCAGCAGGATCCGAGACTGCAGGCGGCAGTCAACTATATCAACAGCAGGCGCTTTCGCGAAGCGCTCAACACGCTGGACCAGATACCGGAGCGTTCGGCTCTCTGGTATTACTTAAGCGGCTGCGCTAACGCAGGGCTGGGCAATAATGTCCTTGCAAGAGACCATGCGGCGCAGGCGGTAAATATGGAACCAAATAATCTACAGTACAGACAGCTTTTAAACCAGCTCGACTTTAGCAGCAGGAGATATCAGAACAGTCCTTACGGAAACGGGTATGGGACAGGCGGATATCCTGGGTGCGGAACCGGGAATATATGCTGTGATCTGTGCATTGCGGATCAGCTCTGCGAATGTATGGGAGGAGATCTTTGTTCATGCATGTAAAAGCGAAGACAGTAGCGCTAGGAGGACTCCTCCTTGCTCTTGCTGTAGTGTTTATGGCTCTTGGCAGTATTATTGAGACAAGTACATTATTTCTTCTGGCGGCGGCGTCTTTCTTTGTGGGGATCTTCGTCCGCGAGTTCGGCCTGAAAGCCGGGGGAGCGTTCTATCTGGCGGCGGTGCTGCTTGGATCAATCACTGCGCCGAACAAATTTTATGTTCTTACATTTGCGGCAATGGGGTTTTATATCTGGGGAACAGAAGCCGTCTGGAGATGGCTTGAGAAGCGTCATGAGATGAGAGGGCGCTATAAGATATTCTGGATTTCCAAGTATTTGATCTTTAATGTGGTATATCTTCCTTGCGTATTCCTGTTCCGTGATATGCTTTTCGCACAGTCGGTATCTGATGCGATCATGGCCGGCGTGATCGTGGGCGGTCAGATCGGTCTGTTCATCTACGACAGGGCATATGATTATGTGCAGATGCATTTGTGGGGAAAGATGAGGGGAAGATTTATGTAATCTAATATAAGTTGTTAAAATACCGGGCTGCTGATTGAACTTCACCAATGAAAATCCGTAACAGGAACAAATTTACTTTTATTGTGGCATCAGGTATAACAAATATATTTGCCTTTGTCCGAGGTGGCGGGGTATGATATGAAGCGCGTTTTGTTCATCCCATATGTCTACATATACGATAAGAAAAATACCCGGTATGCCTTTTCCGGTTTCGGAACTAAAAAACTGCAAGGCTGGCTCGAACATCGTAAAGGTGATCAAACGGGCCGTCCGGAGCAAAGCGCAGGAGGACGTGGCCCCATAAACTCAGAACTGCCGGCCCGGTCTTGCAGGTTTATATCGATAGTATTAAATATTGTATCTCTGTACGGATCTTAACCGTCTCCACAAAAAGCTGCCATCGCCTTTGTTGCCTCGGCAGCTTTTTCACAGTTAATTACGCTTTTGTTCATAATCCATTCAAAACTTGAACACACTTTTAACACAACTTTTATCTATACTATAATTGTTCTTAAAAAGAACACTTTTTCATAAACTTTTTCCCCCTTTGAGCCGCAGAAATGTGGCTCCTCCTTTTTTGTCTGGAATTTACGAAAATTTACGATAAATAACTGTCGTAAAATAAGAATTTACGACAATCTGCGTCAAAAAAGAAATTTCATAAATCCCGAAAAACACCTTGAAATCGCGCTTATAAAGAGTTATATTAGTACATGTAAAAGGAATAAAATCTTCGGGGTCGGGTGCAAGTCCCAACCGGCGGTACAGTCCGCGAACTGCTTTGCAGCAGCCGAACCGGTGACTTTCTTTGCAGAGAGAATTCCGGTACCGACAGTATAGTCTGGATGAGAGAAGAGATTTACAGCCGCCTGTATGCATATGACAGGACGGCGGTCCGCTGAATATGGATCCTGCCCCGGAAAGATGGATTTCCGGGGTTTTTTCTGTTGGGCGGGCGGAATTTCCATGAAGATTGCCTTTTTCAAAATATTATGCCGCATATGCGGCAGAAAAAGGAGAGAAGAAAAATGAGTACAGAAACAAAAACAACAGTGCAGCCACAGGGACAGGTGAAAGAGAGATTTGGCATCAGGGCGCTTGTGAATATCGGAATGCTCGCAGCGATCGCGGTTATTCTGATGCTTTTCGATATCCCTCTGCCGTTTGCCCCGTCTTTCTATGAGATCGACTTCAGCGAAGTGCCTGTCATGGTAGGATGCTTTGCAATGGGACCGTTTGCGGGAGCTCTTATAGAGTTTGTAAAGATCCTGCTTAATTTTGTCTTTACCGGGACAGATACCGCAGGCGTGGGCGAGCTTGCAAACTTTATCATAGGGTGTTCACTCTGCGTGCCGGCAGGGCTGATCTACAGGAGAAAACGCACGAGAACGACGGCTCTTATCGGCATGGCGGTTGGTACGGTTGTTATGACTGTGATCGGATGCGTGGTCAACGCTTATGTGCTCCTGCCTACTTATGCAACGGCTTTTAGTATGCCGATCGACGCCCTCGTGGAAATGGGAACAGCGGTGAACCCTGCCGTCAACAGTCTGACCACTTTCGTGTTCTTTGCAGTTGCGCCGTTTAATCTTCTGAAAGGCGTGCTTGTATCGGTCGTCGTACTGCTCATTTATAAGAAGATCAGCCCGATCTTCAGGATGCGTCTGTCATAAAAACTGGTGAAAATGGGGGAGATGGCAGCGATCTCAGTCGCACTTGTCTATCTGCTCCATTTTCCCATTTTTCCCGCTGTAGCTTTTCTGGAATACGATCCTGCATTGGACCGCTTGTCGGAGTTGTCCTGACTGTAGTGACCTCAGTGATCCAGGGACTGACTGTCAGCGCTTCAAGCGGCCTCTACGGTATCCTGAAGCCGGAAAATCGCGCAGAAAGCTGAGTGGAAACAAAAAAGTTGACAAATTGATAAACTTGTATTAAAATACCGACTGTAACAAAATTGTAATATCTGTAATAAAACTGAAAATAATAACATATATATTTAAAAGAAGTTTGTAAAGATATTGCAATATGTTAGAGGAGGAGTATATGAAATATAATCAGAACAGGCGTATATTTCGTGCATTTTACGCCACTGCAGCAAGTATGACTTTGTTAACGGGATTTACGAGCCTGGCGGCAGAACAGGAGGGGCTTGACACAATGCTGTCTGCCCGGACGCAGAACGAGGCCTCGGTCGAGCAGGAGGGAACGCAGGAAGAGGCAGAGATACAGGATGACAATGGAGCAGATGAAACTGCGTGGCAGCCCGTCTGGGGATTTACCGACATGGTGGAAGAAGTACAGGCCGACGCCGTGGATGACACGAAGACGGCGGCTGTCGATGCGCGGAGGG
>CALWAR010000069.1 GCA_944375765.1 uncultured Mediterraneibacter sp.
TCGGGAACGCCCGGATGAATATGAAAGCCGGGCTGACCTTTGCGTGCATGAATCTGAAAAAGCTGGCAAAGATTCTGGATGCAAGGGAAAGGCAGGAGAATAAATCTGGATTCTTTTTTATCCTTTATAAAAAAATATGGGAGTTTGTATTTTTGCAAAAAAATGGTGCTGGAGCTAGGCTCCAGCATCAACTTTGTCTACAGTCTGCGGTATAGCCAAATGGCTATGCCGTTCTTTGCTGTTTTTGAGTTGTATTTTGGGCTTTTTCTTTTGCCCGCTCAAAATCAAATGCACCGATGAAGTTATAGACAATCGTGATTTCCCTCGTCTTGGATTTCTTGTCGGTGTGGGAAACCTCTATACGGTCTATAAACTCCCGCAAAATGGAAGCGTCAAGATCCTGCATACCGCCGTAGTCCGAGCGTTCAGAGCGTCGCAGGCAACGGGTAGAGTTTCGGCAGACCGCCGGAGGGGTGTAATTCCCATGAAGCTATTCGCTGATAGCTGTCTGATGAAAGCCCATTTTATTTTGAAGAAAGGGGAAAAGTTTATTATGATTAAGCAAGATACCCCTTATACATCGAAATGTAAAGGGGATTCAACAATAGATTACAGTGAACATGAATTATATTACAATAAAAAAGAAGTAAAAGTACCTATACATCTTAAAGTAACTCTCACTATTAAAGAAGCTGCTGAATATAGCAATATAGGAATAAACAAAATTGACACCATGTTAAAACAGCCAAATTGTCCGTTTGTCTTATATGTTGGAACCCGAAAGCTTGTTAAGCGGCGAGAATTTGAGGAATTTATCCGTCGTGAAATAATCATTTAATTCCCCAGGCGGCTAATTGCAGAAGAATTGTCGGTTACGATTGAAAAAATGGAGTCTTAGTGCTATAATATATAGTTGCGTTGGACTCTTTTTTTATGCGAAAGGAGTCCGGTATGGGAAAAAATTTAAAAGGCAAAGAGTGTGGAAAAGGCATTTGTCAAAGAAAGGACGGTTTATATTTCGCAAGATTTTATGCTAAAAATGGTGCGCGTCAAAATGGATATTTTAAAACGCTGCCCGAAGCAAAAAAATGGCTTGCTGACGCAAAGTATGAAGATACACATAATCTAATCGTTACTGCGCCTGATATGACAGTAGACAAATGGTTCAATTATTGGATTGAGAATATCATTTGTGACCTTGCGCCAAATACGATAAGAAACTATCGTGAGCGTTACGAAAAAAATATTCAACCATTGATAGGAACTATGTGTATAGCTGATGTAAAACCTATGCACTGTAAAGCTGTCTTAAATCGAATGGAAACAGAATATGCAGGCTCAACAATCCGGCAGACCTATATTTCAATGGGAACTATGTTCAAATCAGCAGTTATGAATGATATTATTACAAAGCACCCTATGAATGGTGTTCGATATACGAAACCAGTCCGAGCAGTAGATGATATTAAATATTTAACTGTTGAGGAACAGGAGAAATTTCTTGAAGCCGCAGAGCGTTCTCATAATTACAGACAGTATGCTTTGTTATTAGAAACAGGTTTGAGAACGGCTGAATTGATTGGTCTGACTTGGGACGCTATTGATTGGAAAAAACGTACTTTAACTATAAATAAGAGTTTAGAGTATCGACATAGCCGGAGATATTGGCGTGCCGGTCCACCTAAAACGAAAAAAAGTTATCGTACTATTCCGCTTACGGAACGTGCATATACAATTCTAAAAAATTGTTATGATGAAAAAGATACCCGGAAAGAGTCTGAAATGCTTTCACAGATTTTGGAGTACACAGACAGTAGAACGGGAGAAAAGAAATGTCTTGTTATGCGGGATTTGGTATTTATCAACTGGCGGACAGGAGAACCTGCTAAAAATAGTTCCTACGATACACATTTGTATAAATTGTGTGATGAAGCTGGAATTAAGCGTTTTTGTATGCACGCCTTGCGACACACTTATGCCACACGCGCGATTGAACGTGGCATACAACCTAAAGTTTTGCAGCAACTATTAGGACACGCGAGTATAAAAACAACTATGGACAGATATGTTCATGTTACGGACGAATCCCTTGCAAAAGCTGTTCAGCAATTTGAGGCAGCTACACCCACAGTTGAAAAAAAGGTGTAAAAAGGGTGTAATAAAAATATAGAGAAAGGCAGAAACCCGCATAAATCAAGGGTTTCTGAATAGGTAAAGATAGAAATGAAATTAGGAATCGTGGGACTTCCCAATGTGGGGAAGAGCACATTATTTAATTCGCTGACAAAGGCAGGAGCAGAGTCGGCGAACTATCCGTTCTGCACGATAGATCCGAACGTGGGCGTCGTGACAGTGCCGGATGAGCGGTTAAACGTATTGGGAGAAATGTATCATACAAAGAAGATCATCCCCGCCGCGATAGAGTTTGTGGACATTGCCGGGCTTGTAAAAGGCGCGTCCAAAGGCGAGGGACTTGGCAATCAGTTCCTTGCGAATATCCGCGAGGTGGACGCGATAGTTCATGTCGTGCGCTGTTTCGAGAACACGAATATCGTCCATGTGGACGGAAGCATTGATCCGATGCGCGATATCGAGACGATCAATCTGGAACTGATCTTCTCCGACCTTGAGGCGCTTGAGAGAAAGATAGCAAAGACAGTCAAGCTTTCGCGCAATGATAAGACCGCGGCAAAAGAGCTGGAACTGCTGAAACGAGTAAAAGCACATCTGGAAGAGAACAAGCTGGCAAAGAGTTTTGCAACAGATGACGAGGATGAGAAAGAGTGGCTTGACAGCTATAATCTCCTGACAGCGAAACCGGTGATCTTCGCGGCAAATGTATCGGAGGACGATCTTGCCGATGACGGTGCGTCCAATGCCAAAGTGCAGGCGGTCCGCGAATATGCACAGAGAGAAAACTGTGAAGTATTCGTCGTCTGCGCGGAGATAGAAGAAGAGATCGCTCAGCTTGACGATGATGAAAAGAAAATGTTCCTGGATGATCTCGGTCTGAAAGAGTCCGGCCTTGAAAAACTTATAAAAGCAAGTTATCATCTCCTCGGGCTTATCAGTTATCTGACAGCAGGCGAGCCTGAAGTGCGCGCCTGGACGATAACAAAAGGCACGAAAGCTCCCCAGGCGGCAGGGAAGATCCACACTGATTTCGAGCGAGGTTTTATCCGCGCCGAGGTGGTCAGCTACGACGACCTCATGGCATGCGGCTCCCATACGGCGGCAAAAGAAAAAGGACTCATCCGCCTGGAAGGAAAAGACTACGTAGTACAGGACGGCGACATCATGCTGTTCAGGTTTAACGTATAGCACCAGTTCAGCCATGCATATGACAGGAGACGGATTTATGCTTGCATAAGGATCCGTCGACTGGCATACGCATGGGCTGAGCGCCAGAATACGAGCAATAAAGCGGCGATAGCCGCAGTAAGCACGGAGTGCGTTATTGCGAGTGGCGCGTCTGGACTGATGAGCCAGTGGAAAGTAAAGCGGCGGTAGAAAGGGGCATTTTCATGCATTATGACATTGCTTTTCCCAATCTGGGCATTTACCTGGACCATGTGGGGAAAAATATTGATATATTCGGATTCACGATCGCGTATTACGGTATTATCATAGGCGCTGCGATTCTGATCGGATTTTTGATCGCTGCTTCAGAAGCCAGACGGACGAGGCAGAATCCGGAAGACTATCTGGACATGGGGATCATCGGCGTGATCATTGGTATTGCGGGAGCAAGGATATATTATGTCGCATTCTCATGGGATATGTACAAAGACAATCTTCTCGATATCTTTAATCTCCGGGAAGGAGGACTTGCTATCTACGGCGGAGTGATCGGAGCAGTGATAGCGGTGTTTGTCCTGGCAAGGTTCAAGAGACTCTCGCCGTTTCAGATCTTTGATACTATTGCGCTGTCTCTTCTTAATGGACAGATGCTGGGACGATGGGGCAACTTCTTTAACCGCGAGGCGTTCGGCGAATATACGGACAGTCTCTTAGCTATGCGTCTGCCCGTGGATGCGGTCCGTTCCGGTGACATTACGGAGAAGATGCGGGAACAGATGCAGACGATCGGAGGCGTAGACTACATCCAGGTGAGTCCGACTTTCCTTTATGAGTCAGTATGGTGCGCTGTGCTTCTGGTCCTGCTGGTGTTGTACCGGAAACACAAGAAATATGAAGGCGAGTTGTTTCTTCTCTATATCTTCGGTTATGCTCTTGGCAGAGTGTGGATCGAGGGACTTCGTACAGATCAGCTTCTGATCCCAGGGACAGGTTTTCCGGTGTCCCAGGCGCTGGCGGGATGCGTGGTCGTATTTGCGGGAGCCGCACTGCTTTATCTGCGAAAGAATCACAAGAGGATGCCACTGTTAAAGAGCGAGAAAGTGTACGAATCCATGCCTGACAAGATCGAGGGGAAAAAGCCCCCAAAGAAGAAAGAGAGGATATTTAAGTTTAAAGACAGTCGGTGATGGAAAACCATCCCCGGCTGTTTCCCTTTTCATAAACGAATACGATTCTTTCTCCCTCTGTGATCCGATTCGGATTCCCCTGCGGCTTCAGAATCTCAAATGGGGAACGTGGATTTCTATGGCCGTATTATTGGAGAGCTTTTTATGCATGCATCGAAAACGGTCATGGATCTGTGCAGGGAATATAAGTGGGAGTTTTGGATCCGATATAAAAAAGCAGGGTTTTACCGTTTAAAACTGGATAAGGTGAAAACTGCTTGACTTCCGCAAGGAAAAATAGTATCATAATATGCACCACAGGCAGAGATTTAAGCATTATGCGGCTGGTAAATACACACAGAGATTTCATGCTGAAGTCTGCCTGTAACTTCCGGATGACAGGCGGTCTGATCAGGCCGTAATAGTTTCGGGAGTATAGCGTGGGTTTCTCGGACAGTGATATCAAAATACTGCTTGAAGAAAGGTAAGGTGGATGATGAAAAAGAAATGGATGTTAGCAGTGATGGCAATGGCGGCAACTATCGCGTTACCTGCTACGCAGGAAGTCGAAGCATCTGATAATTCAGATGAAATCGTTGTTGTCGAGGATGGAATGACACTCACGTTCGAGGGGCAGGGACTTCTCTATGATATGTATTTGAATGGAGATATGGAACAATACATAGAAGAGATGCAGGAAAGTTACTCTATGTCAGCAACAACGAGGGCGCCGGCTCCCCAGGTTTCGAGCGCGAGGGTAAGCGAGGTTTATTCCACCCAGGGAGGAAGAGAGGTGATTCCGGTAAATCAGTATGCAACTAACCGGGATCATGGCGGAGAAAAAATGCAAGTTGTAACAAGAGTAATCGGCTATGGAAGAGAATCCGCAAAATATGCGGGTACGCAAGTGTACTCGACAGAATCTATGCATATTGATTTGAATAACGACAGAATTGTAGACGGTTGGATGAATGTGTGGGACGTGAGCGGAATCAGCGAATCGGGACAGTTTTATGATACTGTGAGATCGACTAATTTTCCTTATACTGTCAAAGGGGCATGGGTCAATATAAAATAAAAATAAGCAGGGGGAAGACGCAATGACCATAATGAATATAATGAACAGATCTGGACAGTCCTCATATGTATACAGGGATCTTCAGGGGAGTCTGCGCAGACGGGAAGATTTCTTTAACGCGCTGAAAGGAAAAGCTGATGGGACAGGCGGGCCGCGGGAGGCGGCGCCTGTCTATGACGTAATGACTATAGAGCAGGCTTTGAGTGAAATCAGCACTGAAGCGGTGAAAACCGCATGGGAAAAGACGCTTGAAGAAACAGGGTTTGAACCTTTCCCCTGGGGTCATCTTTCCACAGCCGATGTTCTCTATCATACGAGCCTGGCACGCTCAGAGGTTTATGGAACCCCTCCCATGTCTTTAAGATTTAATCTCGGTTCTGCCATAGCTTTTACGGAGCAGATCATTGAAAGGCTGAACATGCCGCTGGTTCCCGGTGAAGTCAGGGATCCGGAATTTGTAAAAGGTGAAAAAGAATTTTACAACAGATTTCTGGAAAACTTAAAAACAGGTAAGTAGTATTTCGTCCCCTTGAAAAAGCGCAGCTTATTTCAAGGGGACTTTTGCTTTTTTATGACAGGGCGAAAGAGAGATACAAAGTCTTACAGATACAAAGGGAAGAAGCAGATCAGGAATTGACAAAGAGCAGGCGGCAGGATATACTTACTTTACACAGAATAAATACACAGGATACAAATCGGCTTCCAGAGGAGGGCGATATGTGTTTGATACGGGGGAGAAAGCATATGGAAAGAAACACTAAGATGTTTGGGGGAGAAAAATGTACAGGAGGGCACGCGCGTTTCAGGATCACAGGCTGCTGCATGATTCTTGCCGTCTGCGCCCTGTTTTTTCTGTATACCCCAAAAGTGAACGCGGCAGGCGCGGCGGGCGAATATTATTATACACAGTTAAATACTCAGGAGCAGGATCTGTACAATCAGGTAAAGGCCCAGGCGGGGAACCTGACAGATGCTTACGATCCGTCAAACCTTAAGGTTTCACTTAGTTCTCCGCTTGACCCGGATACAGAAGTGGGCAACGTCCTTTTTGCTTTCTTCCGGGACCACCCGGAATATTTCTGGATAAATGTGTCGCGCATTGCTTTTGAACCCGATGTGGACTGGGACGATAGCAACCCATCCTGGCATCTGTCCGCTATGAGCGGCGAATCCTACTTTTATGACGGGTTTACAGAAGATAATCTGCAGGGATACCGGACGCAGTTTGATGAAGCTGTGGACAGGATTATGGGCGGCGCTCCCAGCGGAGATCCGGTTCTTATGGTACGGTATCTGAATAACTGGCTTTCAATCCATAATACATATAATGTAAACGGTATGGGAGCCAGCAACTTTTCCCGCTGTGCCGCAAGCGGGATCCTTTCTGAAAACAATGCTCAGACCGGCCCTGTCTGCTATGGGTATGCTACCGCCCTGAAAGTCCTGTTGGATAAAGCGGGCGTAAATAATGCGTTTGTGGAAGGAACGGCATATAATGATAAAAATCTGCCATACGGGGAAAGGCATGCATGGAATTATGTAGAGATTAACGGTGTATGGTATGCCCTTGATCCCACATGGGACGACCCGGGGATATTAAACCGTCCTGCTACAGAGGCGTATTTTCTGGTAGGTTCTGGAACGGAGACGATCACGGGCACCCTGCCGACGGGAATGACAGAGGATATGAAGCGCTTCGGCGGAAATCATATAGCAACGCCGATCGGGAATTACGGACTCACTTACCCTGCGCTTTCTGAGATTGCATATCCTCAGAGAGGGGGTTCTGATCTCCAGGTGATATTGCCGGACGGTACGATTCAGACAGAAACGGATTTTACATCGGCTCTCAATATAGCAGAAAACAATCCGGGAACCACAATCCGCCTCTGGCAGACTGTGACGGTGTCCGGCACGCTCGTTATTCCCAATCAAACAACGATCGACCTGAATGGACTGGGAAACAACACGCGGAACGATCCGGCTATTCGTGGAGATTCATCGCCTGTTTTCAGGATAGAGGCAGGGGAGACCGCATCTGTCATCAACTCAGGAGAAACATTCTCAGCTATCGCATTGCCGAGCGGTACTTATGGGGCGGCGGTAGAGAATAACGGTACGCTCACACTGGGCGTAGGCGTCACGGTCATTGGAGGCACTGTTCCCGCAGTATCCGGAAACCCGGCACAGGCAGAACAGTATGGGATTCTGCCTTCAACGTCAGCCAGTACGCAGACAGTCGGAAGAGTGGTTGCGCCGCCAAGCGCAGAGGCAGACGAGGAATATCAGGAGCAGGACGGAGTCACGGTGCAGACGCTGCTTAATAATGCGGGGAACGGGAACTATGGTCCGGAAATAGCGCTGACATACTGGAACGGAGTGCAAAATATTACTCCTGTGGCAGGCGCACAGCCCGAGATCGTATGGCGACTGGCATCAGCGCCCGACGGAGCGGGGATCGATGCGGGAAGCCCGCTGGAAAATGGGCGTTATACTCTGCAGGCGGTTGTAAAAGACACGGACTCGTTTTACGGATATAACGTCTACCGGTATATTGACGTGACAGTCATCCGGGCAGAACCGCCGCGGCATACTTTTGAAGTATTACCTCCCGCCTTTTCTCCGGTGGAGTACGGATACGGCCAGGTATCTGCCGGGACGCTTACCATTACCAACACGGGAAATGAAGAAATGACTGTCCTTGGAGTCAGCGCAAAGAATCAGGACGGGACTGTTTCGCAGAGTTTTACCGTGCAGAATTCCGGCTCCTCAAATTCACCGGAAACAGTCCGGCCCGGGCAGCGCAGCACCTCCTGGTCAGTCAGTCCGGTGCAGGGCCTGGGAGCCGGGACATACACGGCCGTGATAGAAGTCGAAGTACGGTTTGATATATCCAGTACAGTGACAGAGACCGCAGAGGTGTCGATGGAGGTGAAGCCGGTTGCAGTTCCGGCTGACAGCATGACTGTTTCCGGCGGAAGCGGAGGCGCAGAAAACGTATTCATATACGGAGATACTGTATCCGTAGAGGCCTCTTTCACAATCCCTGCGCAGGCGCCGGATGTGCCGATGGCGCTGTTTGTGGAAGATGTTTCCAGAAGTTCGTCGCAGATAAGCGAACCTGTGTATGCTGATACAGACGGAAAATACCGATTCAGCGTAGATACTACGGAAAAGAAACTGCCTGTAGGTCTTTCTGATTTGGTTGTCCGGTGCACGGATCCGGACTCTGACTTTTCTTACGGAGAGGCCAGAGCAGGGGTGAGTCTGCAGCAGCGTATCGTAACGGCTGTTCTGTCGGGAGATGCAGGCAAGGCATACGACGGCACTGCCGCTCTTCCGGAAGACGCGGATTTGACGCTTGGGTTCGGGCAGGGCGAAGTGCTTGAACAGGACGGGCAGACACTGGGGATCCAGCCGGGGAATATACAGTTTGTATCTCCGGATGCGGGAACAACCGAGGTTATTGCCGGAAAGATTTCCCTTACAGGCAACGACGGGGAGTACTATGTACTTGCCTCCGATACTGTGACAACTCAAGTAACAGGTATTTCACCGGCAGAGCCGTCTGTCAATTTTGCTGATATAAGCCTGAGCGAGGGGAAAGGCCTCTCCGACCTGGCGTCAGCATCTGTGTCCGACGCACAGGGGAATGTTGTTCCAGGTACATTTTCATGGTTTACAGACAGTATGTTTACAAACCCTGTTGACATGTCGGAGACACTGTCTGAAGGCTCTTACACATTCTGGTACAGGTTCGCTCCATCCAGTAATAACTATTCTGTCGTAGCCGGTGCGGTAGTAATCCGGGTAGAGGGAGCAGAAAGCGGCACGGAACCGGAGCCTGACCGTCCAGAGGACACCAATGAGAACGGAAACACCGCTCCGTCTGAGCCGGTAAGTCCAGGGGACGCCAATGAGAACGGAAACGCCGCTCCGTCTGAACCGGCAGGCACAGGGGGCACCAATGGGAACGTAAACGTCGTTCCGTCTGAACCGGCAAGTACAGGAGCGGGCGGAGAAAATGGCATTGATGCGTCTCCCCAGACCGGTGTTTCCGACAGCGGATATATATACATTCTCCTTATGCTTATATCAGCCGGAACGGCAGGAGCGCTTTGGAAGAAACAGAGCAAATGATATATTACTGATTTTTCTATAAACAAAGAGAGGGTATCGCTCAATCGTCTGATTTAACGATTGCGCGTCGCCCTCTTTTTCAGATATTATTTATGGCGGTCTCATTGGAGGCAAATCTCGTGACGGCAGTTGTTGTGAGCCTGTATGTCATTTCCTGCCCGGACTGTCCACCTTACAGTGATCGGTATTGGGATGGGTAAACTGCACGCCAAAAGATACAAAAACCCGACCGCACTCTATAGACTTTTGTCATTTTTGGCGATATAATAAAACTACATGTGAGCCGGGCGCCCCTGCACCCGTTCAGGGACGCATCGACTCTCGCGACATTCGCCAAATACGCGTGCTTTGCACCCGTGCACGGCTCACTGTTTCGCGGAAATTATTTTTTTCAATGTAGATTCTTAAGGAGGAACAAGAAAATGGCAAGAAAAATGAAGACCATGGACGGTAATCAGGCTGCTGCACACGTGTCGTATGCCTACACAGAAGTTGCGGCGATCTATCCGATCACACCGTCATCCGTTATGCCGGAGCATGTTGACGAATGGGCGACAGAAGGCAGGGAGAATATCTTCGGACAGACAGTCAACGTTGTTGAGATGCAGTCCGAGGCAGGTGCGGCAGGAGCTGTACACGGATCCCTGTCGGCGGGAGCTCTGACGACAACATTTACAGCATCCCAGGGGCTTCTGCTCATGATCCCGAACTTATATAAAGTTGCCGGCGAGCAGCTTCCGGGTGTGTTCAACGTATCCGCGCGTGCACTGGCAAGCCATGCGCTTTCTATCTTTGGCGATCACTCAGACGTTTACGCCTGTCGTCAGACTGGCGCGGCCATGCTGTGTGAGTCAAGCGTACAGGAGGTTATGGATCTGACGCCGGTTGCTCACTGTGCTGCGCTGGAAGGAAAACTTCCTTTCATCAACTTCTTTGACGGATTCCGTACATCCCACGAGATTCAGAAGATCGAGACATGGGATTACGAAGATCTGAAAGACCTGGTAAATATGGATGCCATCGACGCTTTCCGCGCGCATGCGCTGAACCCGAACCATCCGTGCCATAGAGGTTCCGCTCAGAACCCGGATATCTTCTTCCAGGCAAGAGAGGCATGTAATCCATATTACGATGCTCTTCCGGGGATTGTCCAGAACTATATGGATAAAGTGAACGAGAAAATCGGAACAGACTACAAACTGTTCAATTACTATGGAGCTGAGGACGCAGAGCACGTGATCATCGCTATGGGTTCTGTCTGCGATACGATTGAGGAGACGATCGACTACCTGATGAAAGCCGGCGAGAAAGTCGGCGTTGTTAAGGTGCGTCTGTACAGACCGTTCTGCACGCAGGCCCTGATCGATGCGATCCCGGATTCTGTTAAGAAGATCTCTGTTCTCGACAGGACAAAAGAGCCGGGTGCGATCGGCGAGCCGCTGTACCTTGACGTTGTTGCAGCGCTCAAAGGCACGAGATTCGACGCAGTTCCGATCTACACAGGACGTTACGGACTCGGTTCCAAAGATACGACGCCTGCTCAGATCGTCGCTGTATATCACAATGACGAGAAAGAAAAATTCACGATCGGTATCGAGGACGATGTGACACACCTGTCACTCAAAGCTGACGAGCCGCTCGTTACAACACCGGAAGGCACGATCAACTGTAAGTTCTGGGGACTTGGCGCTGACGGTACAGTCGGAGCAAACAAGAACTCCATCAAGATCATCGGTGACAACACAGACATGTACGCACAGGCTTACTTTGACTATGATTCAAAGAAATCCGGCGGTGTTACAATGTCTCACCTCCGTTTCGGTAAACTGCCGATCAAATCTACATACCTGATCCATCAGGCAAACTTTGTAGCATGCCACAACCCGTCCTATGTGGACAAGTACAACATGGTACAGGAGCTTGTAGACGGCGGTACATTCCTTCTGAACTGCCCGTGGGATATGGAAGGGCTTGAGAAACATCTGCCGGGACAGGTAAAAGCTTACATTGCAAATCACAACATCAAGTTCTACACGATCGACGGTATCAAGATCGGTAAAGAGATCGGACTTGGCGGACGTATCAACACAGTCCTTCAGTCTGCGTTCTTCAAACTTGCTGCCATCATTCCGGAGG
>CALWAR010000070.1 GCA_944375765.1 uncultured Mediterraneibacter sp.
CAGCCTCCTAACCTTTTACAGAACCTACCATGATTCCTTTGTCAAAATACTTCTGGAAGAACGGATACATGATCAGAAGCGGCAGACTCGATACAACGATCGTCGCGTATTTCAGCAGTTCCGCTACCTTTGCCATCTCCGCCGTGCTCTGGATATCTGCGATCATACCCGGCTGAGGAGTATTCTGTACGAGGATCGATCTCAGTACAAGCTGCAGCGGCTGCATGTCAGCGTCGTTCAGGTAGATCATAGCGTCGAAATAGCTGTTCCACATTCCTACAAAGGACCACAGCGCCAGCACCGCGATGATGGGCTTGCACACCGGCATCATGATCCGGAAAAAGTGCTGTACTTCACTCGCTCCATCCAGTGAGGACGCCTCTCTGAGCTCGCCTGGAACCGACTGGAAATAAGTTCTGGCGAGGATCATATTCCACACGTTGAACGCTCCCGGAAGCAGGATCGCCCAGACCGTATTTACCATGTGCAGGTTATTGATCAGGATGAACGTGGGGATCATGCCGCCTCCGAAGAACATCGTGATCACAAAAATAATGTTAAAAAACTTCCGTCCCACAAACTCTTTCTTGGACATCGGATAAGCCGCCAGCAGTGTGACAAATACGGAGATCACCGTAAATGCCGCCGAATAGAAGAAAGAGTTGGCAAACCCGCGCCAGATCATGTCATTTTCAAGTACACGCCTATAGGCGTCCAGCGTCCAGTCCTTAAAGTTAAAGCTGAGTCCCTGATTGTTCAGCACATTCGGATCCATAAAGGAGGCAAGGACTACATACACAAGCGGTACAAAGACTGCCAGCACGAACAGGCCGAGCAGTGTGTATCCGACGCCGAGAATGATCTTGTCGGATATTCCGAGTTTCATTTTTCTTCTCGTTTCCATCTTCAAATCCCCCTTTTATAATCCTTCGCCGTCATTTAACTTCTTCACAACCCAGTTCACAAATATGAGAAGGATCACATTGATGATCGAGTTGAAAAGTCCGACAGCCGTTGAATATCCATAGTCGCCGTTCAGGAGACCAAGTCTGTATACATATGTAGAAAGGATCTCGGAAGCCGGGAGGTTCATATCTGTCTGCAGCGCGTAAGCCTTTTCAAAACCGATGCTCATGATATTTCCTGCCTGCAGGATGAACTGGATCACGATGATATTCTTGATCGCCGGCAGCTGCACGTAGCGGATCTGCTGCAGGATATTCGCTCCGTCCACGATCGCCGCTTCCTCCAGATCCTTGCTGGCGTTGGACAACGCCGCCGTGTACATAATGGATGACCAGCCCGCTGTCTGCCAGATGCCGCTGGCGATATAGATGGTTCGGAATGCTTCCGGCATTGTCATCCAGTTGGTGTCGATCCCGAGCAGTGAATTGATCGGTCCAACCGGGGAAAGGAACATACGGACCATACCGCAGAGTACGATGACGGAGATAAAATTCGGTGCATAGATCAGAAGCTGGATCTTCTTTCGGATCCCGGTCCTGCGGATCTGGTTGAGCAAAAGCGCAAGGATGATCGGGACCGGGAATCCCCATAAAAGCCCGAACACACTCAGTTTCAGCGTATTCATCAGATAGTTCATAAAATCCGGGGAGGAAAGGAACCTCCGGAAATATTCCAGCCCCACCCACGGACTTCCGAGAACACCTTCGATAACATTGTAGTCCTCAAAGGCGATCAGGATACCGCCCATCGGACCATACTTGAAGATCAGCGTGAGCAGAAGTCCCGGCAGAAGAAAGAACACATACAACTGCCAGTTCTTTTTCACATACTTCAGTTTTTCCCGCGGCGTCTGCTTAGCGACGACTGCCGTGCTTTTTTTACGGAAAACTCTCATTTTCAGCCCCTCCTGTGTTTACATTTGCACACTTTGCATTTTCCGATCGATCTTTTTATGCATAGATTATTGATAGGTTGTGATAATAGTATCATTCATTGTGCATATTGTCAACACAAACTTTACATTTGCATAACATTTTTATTTTACAAATGCATTATTTTAATGATTATGTAAAATCACATGCCCAAATCTCGATAAGATCTATCTTTTAGAATTTTTACATTTGACAAATCTGCACAATTACATTACATTAAATGTAACGTAACCGTTCAGCATGAAGTGCGGCTTTGCGAATAGCGCGCGCCGGACTGTTACAATGCATCACTACTATTATTCGAGAGGTACTGTTAATGGAAAAGAAAATTACGATTCAGGACATCGCAGACGCTTTGGGACTTTCCAGAAATACTGTATCAAAAGCACTGAATAATACAGGAGTCCTCGCAGAGGATACCCGGCGGAGGATACTTGAGAAAGCGGCGGAAATGGGATACCGCCGGGTGATCTACATCTCAGAGCCCTCCCCGGCGGAAAAAGGCGAGGTAAAAGAACTGGCGCTTATCACACAGAATATGCCTTACGGCTCTCATTTCGGCACTTATGCGCTGAACACTTTTCAGGAGCGCATAAGCAGGAATAACTACCGCCTTTCCATGTTTCCGGTAAGGGATACGGAGATCGCCTCGCTGAGTCTTCCCATGGGGTTTAGCAAAGAAAAGACGGCAGGGATCATCTGCCTCGAACTGTTTGATCCGGAATACATCGAGATGCTCGGCACGCTCGATATCCCGCTTCTCTTTCTCGATACAGCCGCGGAGGCCGACATGACGAAGATCAATGCAGACTTTCTTCTCATGGAAAATCATCTGAGCATTTTTAACCTTACGGATACACTGATCCAGAACGGCTGCCGCCGCTTCGCATTTGCGGGAAATCCGGAACACTGCCGCTCTTTCTCCGAGAGATATCAGGGATTTATGCATGCGCTCAGTTTCAATCAGCTCGAGCCTTGTACATCACAGTTTATCGGAAGAACAGTCTTCGCCGACTCGAATACGCTGGAAGAGGCTATCCGGAGGACGCTCCAGCTCCCCGAGGTATTTGTGTGTGCCAATGATTTCGTTGCCATCGACCTGATCCGCGCTCTTAAAAAATGCGGAGTGGACGTTCCGGCCGACGTGCGCGTCACAGGCTTCGATAACTCTGCCGAGTCAAGGATCATCGAGCCTCACCTGACAACCGTTGACATTCCCAGTTCAAAGATGGGTTACATTGCTGCAGATATGCTGCTCTCCCGCATCAATGAGCCGGATATGCCGTACCGGATCACACATGTCAGGACAGCGCTGAAATTCAGGGCTTCCACAGGAGAGTTCTGATGAAGAGGAGGCATGACTTTCATTTTTCTGCAATTGTTGGGAAAGATATTTAAATATTTTATGATATTAAAAATGCCGAAGTCCTGTATCCGACTCCGGCATTTTTAATCCCTGGTTATGATCTATTATGATTTCCCATAAAAGGCTTCCATCGCCTGTCCGATAAACTCCGTCGTTCCTTCTCCGTAAACAGAATCCTGCGCCGCCTGTATTTCCGGATTTGTCCGGTAAGCATCCGCTATCTCAAGCGCCATATCCGTCGCATCCGGCAATTGGAACATCTGTTTTGTGACAAAATCATATTCCCCTACTAATTCTCTCACCTCGCAGGAATTCACATCTTTCCCTTTCAGATCTGCCAGCTTTAATTATAAATTTAGCCACAAATCAAGTTTCTTTTCTAAATGAGAACAAGTGGATGAATTCAACTTACGGAACAGGTAAGCCTGCAGTTTGGTGATATTTCCCGAAAAAATCACATAAAATCTCCTCTGTATCTTATTGCGGCAGTGTGATAGAATAGTCTCGTCAAGAAAAATGAGGAGTGATTTCCTATGAAAAACGAACAACTGATCCGCCGTTTCCGGATTGAACGTAAGAAATTTGATCGTTCCGGCATCTATGCTTATACCCAGCGGACGCTGGCTTACAACTCTAATAAGATTGAAGGCTCCACACTGAATGAGGTGCAGACTGCCTCTCTTTTCGAGACCGGTATGCTGCCTGCCAGTGATGATTATTACCGGGCCAAAGATGTGGAGGAGACCAACGGTCACTTCCTGATGTTCAATAAGATGATCGACACACTGAATGAGCCTTTAAGCGAGGAACTCATTAAGACCTTCCATTACGAACTGAAAAGCGGCGTATTTGAAGACCGCGCCAACGGTTATGCTATCGGTGAATATAAAAAGCGTTCCAACATGGTCGGTATGTATGAAACAGCCCTCCCCAGAGAAGTACCGGAAAAAATGAAGGAGCTTCTCTCCTGGTATCACAAAATTACTGACAAGACTCTTGCAGTCATGGCAGAGTTCCATGCCAGATATGAGGCTCTGCATCCTTTTCAGGATGGCAACGGCAGGACGGGCAGACTGATCCTGTTCCGGGAATGCCTGAAAGCGGATCTGACTCCGGTTGTCATAGAAGACAGGCGCCGGACCAAATACATCGACGGATTGCGGGAATACCGGGAAACCGGGGAAACTGCACTTCTTCAGAAGCTGTTTGCGGAAGAGCAGGAAGTATATGCCGTGAAAGTGGACTATTTTCTCAGAGAAGAACCGGACTAAACGACTTCAAGCCGCCCTCAGGGACGGCTCTTTTTAAACTTCATCGAGATCAATAGAAACCGCCCTCTTCCATTTCTTTCCTGTTCAACAGGAAATCTATGATATTATAATGAACAATCCCGTTTCTGCTCATATCTACGATATCACTGCTGATCACATACTTCGGATAGTTGTCATCAATCTTTTCCAGATTTCCAAACTCCCTCTCAATACAATCTTCCGTCAGCACATATGCCACCTGGATATAAAGTTTTTTCTGACCTTTATAGCAGACAAAATCAATTTCCTGCGTGTCCAGCCTGCCTGCCTTAACGTCATACCCGCGGCTCAGCATTTCCAGATACACTACATTCTCGAACAATTTACTTGTATCAATCTGTTCACTTGCCTTGCTCACATTGCGCAGACCGATATCTCCGGCATAATATTTTTCTGTAGATGCAAGTATATTTTTCCCTTTGATATCATATCTCTCGGCTTTTGAAAGGATCATGCCTGCCTGGAGCTTGTCAAGATAATTCAATATCGTTTCCACCGTCGTTGACTGCCCGCTTGTGATCAACGCCCGGCAGATGGATCTTGCCGAAAACGGATTTCCGATATTATCCAGCAGAAATTCCAACAGTTTCCGTAATAAACTCTCATTTCGAATGGCATACCTGGAAAGAATATCTTTCATGACGACCGAATCATAAACATCTTCCAGATAAGTGCGGACCGAGTGTTCATCCGAAAGAGCCAGACGCATGGGCAGACCGCCGTATTTCAAATATTCTGTAAAAATCTGTTCATTCGTATAGGGAATAGAATTTTTTTCATAAAAATCCCGTATCTCGGAAAGAATAAAAGGATACACATGAAAGGAAACATACCTGCCTGCCATGTGTGTAGCCAGTTCACCAGAAAGCAGTTTGCTATTAGAACCGGTTACATAAATATCACAGTCAAAATCGATTCGGAAAGACGGAATTACTGAGTGCCATTCTGTCACATGCTGAATCTCATCCAGAAACAGGTATACTTTTCCATTTACCTTTTCTGCACGTTCTGTCACATACTGATAAAATGTATCCGCATCCTCCAGCTTTCTATACCGCCTGGATTCAAAATTAATTTCAATGATATTTTCTTTCGGTACTCCCCGTTCCAGAAGAATATCACGTATCTGTGAAAGCAGGATAGTCTTTCCACTTCTTCTAAGACCGATGAGCACTTTTATTAAATCCTGGTCTATGAACGGCCGGATCTGATCCAGATATAGATTTCGCCTTATCATTTCCATACATTTCACATCCCTATTCGATTTTATCATTATTATACCGTACAATTTTATTTTAATCAACTTTTTGTCGGTTTATACCCGTACATTTTTCAGCTTCCCCTCCTTTATTTCCAATACCTCATCCGCCTCTTCCGCAAGCTGTCTGCTATGCGTCACCACAATCACGCATTTTCCTGATTCATGGGCAGTGCTCTTCAGAAGCTCTATAATCCCCGCGGACGTATCCTCGTCCAGATTCCCGGTCGGTTCATCTGCCAAAAGCAC
>CALWAR010000071.1 GCA_944375765.1 uncultured Mediterraneibacter sp.
TGCCTGCCATCTGTTTTTCCTGCTGCTCGATCATTTTCTTGACCATATATCCACCTACAGATCCGTTCTGCTTGGAAGTAAGGTCACCGTTGTAACCGTCTGATAACGGTACCCCCAGCTCGTTGGCCACTTCGTACTTGAATTTGTCCAGAGCGCCCTTTGCCTCAGGCACTGCTGCTCTGTTTGATGAACGACTTGCCATGATCAATTTCCTCCTTTTGCATTTTTGTAACTTTTGTGAAGTTACTCTCCTGTATCTGTAACATGGTTTCACCGGCTGCATCTGTATGTAATCTGCCGCTTTTTTGGTGCAGCCGGTTATCATACATCTGCTGTTCGGTCTTTCATGTTACATCCATAGTATGTGGAGGATTTGATCTTTTAAACTGGAAATTCATAGCAGACATTTTTTGATCGGTTATCTTTCCTCTAAGGACGGTTGTTCAAAGCGTCGTCTCCAGCATGATCTCGCTGATCTTCCGGTCGATATAACGCCGGAGCCCGGCATGCTTTGGGGATGACAAAGCGGGATCCTCTTCCAGGATATATCCGGCGTCCTCGCTTGCGCTCTGCAGGATCTTTGCATCCTGAAATACATCGGCGATTTTGAAATCAAGGATCCCGCTCTGCCGGATCCCGAACAGATCCCCGGGTCCTCTCAGCTTTAAATCCTCTCCGGCGATGAAAAATCCGTCATTGGAGCGGTTCAGGATATCGAGCCGCTCTTTTGTCTCGTCGGATCTTGATGCGGTCATAAAGATGCAGTAAGACTGATGTTTTCCTCTGCCCACACGGCCCCTGAGCTGGTGAAGCTGCGCCAGTCCGAAGCGCTCCGCATTTTCGATCATGATGACCGTTGCATTTGGCACGTCGATGCCGACCTCGATCACAGTCGTTGATACGAGGATCTGTATCTCATTTTGTCCGAACGCCTCCATGATCCCGTCCTTTTCCTGCTGTTTCATCTTGCCGTGGAGACATGCGACACGGATATCATCCCCCATTTCTTCGGCAAGCATGCGGGAATAGTCCTGGACATTCTCGGCTTCCAGACTTTCGCTTTCTTCGACCATAGGACAGATGACGTAACACTGCCTTCCCTCTGCCGCCTGCTTTTTCATAAAACGGTATGCGGTCTCCCGGTAGCCTGTATCTACGACGCAGTTTTTGATGGGGAGACGGTTTTTTGGCATCTCGTCGATCACGGAAATATCAAGGTCCCCGTACAGTATGATGGCAAGCGTCCGGGGGATGGGAGTCGCGCTCATGACAAGAATATGGGGCATACTTCCTTTCCCTGCCAGAGCTTCCCGCTGTTTAACGCCGAAGCGGTGCTGTTCGTCCGTCACGACCAGGGCAAGATCATGATAGGTTACTTTATCCTGGATCAGAGCGTGAGTGCCTATGATGATCGAAACATCGCCGGAGGAAATCCGTTCGTAAGCCTCCCGCTTTTGCTTTGCTGTCATCGATCCTGTGAGAAGTTCTGATTTTAGGGGAAGATGATAGCGTTCCAACATTTCTGATATATTTTCATAGTGCTGTCTGGCCAGTACTTCGGTAGGCGCCATCAATGCCCCCTGATATCCGTTCAGTCCGGCCAGCAAAAGTCCGAGAAAAGACACGATCGTCTTTCCGGATCCCACATCGCCCTGGACAAGGCGGGACATGACGTGACTGCCCTGCATATCATGTTGTATCTCTTTCCACACTTTTTTCTGCGCATCCGTCAGATCATACGGCAGTTCTCTCAGAAACCGCCCGATTTCCGGCCGGTTTTCAAATATGAAATGATTCTCAGAGTGGCTTTCGCTTTCTTTCATCCGGCGAAGGGACAGGATAAAGATGAGGAATTCCTCATATACGAAGCGATCTCTTGCACGGATGAACTCTTCCTTGTCTTCCGGAAAATGCATCTTTCGGACTGCGTCTCTGTATGGGAGAAATCCGTGCGCTTCCGAAAGGCTGCAGGGCAGGATGTCCTGTGAATCATCAGCATTTTCCAGCGCCTGCCGGACTGCTTTGACTACCGCATTGTTTGTCAGACCGGCGGTCAGCGGATAGACCGGCTGCATGGAATGAAGTTTCTCCTCGTATTTTGACGCCGGGTAATAGATCTCCGGGTGTTCCATCACAAGACTTTCTTTTCTTTTCACTACCCGTCCCCGCAGGATGATCATACCGCCTTTTCCAAGCATATTCCTCAGAAAAGGCATTCTAAACCACAGCACTTTGACCGTGCCGGTCAGATCTTTCAGATTCAGTGTGGTGATCTGCAAAGACCGGTTTTTGGACACAGAGATACGCCCGAACACACTGCCTGCTATCGTGTTGGTCCTGCCCTCTTCCACCTCGCTTATCGGAACCGGATCCTCATAGATCTCAAATCCTCTCGGATAATAGCGGATCAGGTCTTCCGTCGTATAAACGCCAAGCCGGTGGAACAGGTTTTCAGTTTTTTCGCCGATCCCTTTCAGGGATCCGATGCCGGATCTGCTCTTCATATTATTAACATTTGCTCCTGTAAACAGGGCGTCCTCCCTATCGGAAGAACGCCCCGGTTCTTACAATGATATAGTATCCTTTCGTTTTACTCTACCGAAAGCACATAATAGTAGATCGGCTGTCCACCCATATGGACGTCGATATCTACGTCGGGATAGAGCTCCTCTACAGTCTGGGCGAACTTCTCCGCGTCCTCGCCCTGTATGTCCTGTCCGTAATAGAGACTGATCAGCTCGGAATCCTCATCGACGAGCTGTGCGAGCATGGCTTTTGTCGTCTCCTCCACGGACTGTCCCACCGAGAGGATCCCCTGGTCGCCAATGCCCATGATGTCTCCCTCATGGATCTCCTTGTCATCGATCTTCGTATCCCGCACAGCATAAGTCACCTGACCAGTCTTCACGTTCCTGATGGCTTCCTGCATGGCTTCCATGTTCGTATCCACATCGGACTCAGGCATATAGCTTATCACCGCAGTAATGCCCTGCGGAACCGTTTTGGTCGGGATGACGATGATATCTTTGTCTTTCGTCAGCGTCCGGGCCTGGTTCGCCGCGAGAATGATATTCTTGTTGTTCGGAAGAATAAAAATATGGTTTGCGTTCACCTGATCGATGGCGGTCAGCATATCATCTGTGCTTGGGTTCATTGTCTGTCCGCCTTCGATGATATAGTCAACGCCAAGCTCTTCAAAGATCTTGTTCATCCCGTCTCCTATCGATACGGCTATGAAGCCGACGTCTTTCCTCGGCTCACTCTTTTTCTTCGCTTTTGCTTCTTCCGCCTGCCGGGCCGCCACTTTTTCAGCGTCGCGGATCAGTTTTTCCTGGTGTTCCTCCCGCATATTGTCTATCTTGATACGGGAGAGCTGTCCGTATGTCAGGGCTTTCTGGATGGCGAGGCCCGGATCGTTCGTGTGCACATGGATCTTGACGATATCGTCGTCTGCCACGCATACGATAGAATCGCCGATGGACTCCAGGTATGCCTTGAATTCTTTTTCATCACTGTCTTTAAATTCTTTCGCAGTCATGATGATGAACTCTGTACAGTAGCCAAACCTGATATCTGCCTCTGCCTGCTGATCCGGTCTGACGATCTTTGCCCCCGGTCCTGATTCGATCGAGGTATAGTCGATCTCTTTCCCCAGAAAAGCGTCATATGCGCCGCGGATCACCTCGAGGAGTCCCTGTCCGCCCGAATCGACGACTCCCGCTTCTTTCAGGACGGGGAGAAGCTCCGGGGTTTCAGCGAGCACTTCCTCGGCGTGGCGGATGACTTCCGGGAGAAACACCTCCAGATCGTCGGTAGTCTCGGCGAGTTCCGCCGCTTTCTGTGCAATCCCTTTCGCAACTGTGAGGATAGTTCCTTCTTTTGGCTTCATGACCGCTTTGTATGCAGTCGCAGCCGCACGGTCGCATGCCTTTGCGAGGACGACAGCGTTGATCTCTTTATATTCCCGGATCTCCTTTGTAAATCCACGGAGAAGCTGTGAAAGGATAACGCCCGAATTTCCTCTGGCTCCTCTCAATGAACCTGATGAGATCGCTTTTGCCATAGAGACCATATCAGGATTTTCAAGCGCCTGTACCTCTTTTGCGGCCGACATGATCGTCAGGGTCATATTTGTGCCGGTATCCCCGTCAGGTACAGGAAACACGTTCAATTCATTGATGAATTCTTTTTTCGCCTCCAGGTTTGCTGCTCCTGCAAGGAACATCTTCCGGAGCATCTCCGTATTTATCGTTTTAACAGCCACGACAATGTCCTCCTTAATCTATCACTCTCACACCCTCTACGAAGATGTTGATCTTTTCTACCGTCATGCCGGTGAATTCCTCGACCTTATATTTCACGTTGCTCATAAGGTTGTCGGACACAGAAAGGATATTCACTCCGTAAGCCACGATGACATGAAAATTCAGAGTGAGGGCGTTGTCATCCGAGATCTCCACCTGGATTCCATGCGTAAGGCTGTCCCTTTTCAGGAGACGCACCAGACCGTCTTTCATGTTTACCGCTGCCATTCCGACGATCCCGAAACACTCTACCGCAACGGAACCGGCATATTTGGCGATCACTTCAGGATTGACCGTGATGATCCCCAGATCAGTGCTCATACTTCCCTTCATCAATGTATACCTCCGGTTTTTCAATGGATTTTGCCATAAATAACATGATTATTATACTATTACTTTGTAGATTTTACAACAACCATTCTTTTTTTGCCCTGATTTTTAAAAAATACTTGCATTAAAAATACGTTTCTGCTAAAATGTCAGTGTTATGAGTCTATAAGACGAGTTCAGATTGTTAGGAGGTGCAGTCATGGCTAAATGTGCTATTTGTGAAAAGGGTGCTCATTTTGGAAACAATGTAAGCCACTCTCATAGAAAGACACCGAAAATGTGGAAATCAAATGTAAAGTCTGTCAGAGTTAAGACAGAGGGCGGATCCAGGAAGATGTATGTTTGTACATCCTGTCTGAAGTCCGGACGTGTTGAGCGCGCATAATCGCTGGGCTTATCCAAAACGAAATGCGATAACCCCCGGAATGGAGAAATCCGTCCCGGGGGTTATTTATTTCAGCAGCAGAACAGGCGATATCCGAGCACGAGAAATATAATGGTGAGTATCACGCCCCATACAAGATTCGGGAGCAGCATCATGATAAACATACCGATCGCTGTCCAGAACAGCGCGAAACCACACACTTTTTTCATCTTCTCACTTCCGCAGACGTCCCTTGCTCTATCTTATGTCAGCCCCGCAGATAATATTCACAGTATTTCCGGCCGGTGTTCACTGGCCGCTTTCTTCGGAGTCGAGGATATCCATCACGTCTTTTTCGGTCATCTTTTCATCTTTTCCGGAAGTAAAACGATCGACTACGTCCGGCACCATATCGAGGATCTTCGTTATCGTATCCTGATTCTTGATATTTACGAGCTTTGTCCTGCCGTCCTGTATCACGATAACAGCGCTGGGAGACATCTTCCCGCCAATACCGCCCATGCCTTTTTCCTTTTTGTCCCCGGAAAAAGCTCCCGCTCCTATGCCGAATGACACGTCTACGAGCGGCAGTATGATCGTGCTGCCTATGTGGATCGCATCCCCCACCACAGTCTTGGACGACACGACCCCGTCCATCCCCCGGAAGAGTGATTCCAGAGTTGTCTTAAAGTTGTTCTTTTCTTCAGCCATTTCTTTTCCTCCTCATATGACACTGTTTTATATGCGCTATAATCTGAATTTTCTGACATGTCGGAATGTGATCCTGACATTTTTATCAAGGAACATGTTCCATGCGAAGACCAGACCGTGGAGCAGCCGGATCTTTCCCTCTACGGACAGCGAACCCCGGAACACTTTCTGTTCAAAATCCGGCGTGATCTGAACGTCAGGTCCGATGAGAGGACAGACGAGACTGACGCCCGCCAGAGTATATCCGGTCAGCGCCGGATCTGAAAAGCCATACTCCAGATCGATCAGTACCTTTTTCGGGCGCAGCGCTTTTATAAGCCGCTTTATTTCCCTGATAAGCCGGACAAAAGCCGCCTGATGGATCTCGCTTCGGACAAAGGTGGCAAGTCTCTCCTTTTTTTTCTTCAATGTCTTTATCTTATCACATATCCCGTGAAAAGTATATTTTATCTTTCCCCAAAACTGCCGGATTCTTTCATTGACAGATCGTCCGGAAGAACGGCTCTTTTTTTTTCGATGTGTCTTGTCGCTTTCATCCTGCCGGACCGGTGTCTCTGCATCCTCAGATACTGCGCCGGCAGATGTGGCCTTGCCTGATTCCTCCCAGGATTCTTGTGCTGTATGCCTGGTTCTTTCATCCGGCGGCCTCTCATCCGTTGCTTTATCTTCCGTCTTACCTTTGGCTTTGCTGTTCCCGCCGGCCATCTCAGAACTGTGAACTTCTCCGGCATCACTTCCTGATTTTTTCCACGCCGCCCGCAAATGCCATGACGCAGAACTGGCTTCGTAGGAAAACTCTCCTGCAATGAGCTGCCAGAACCAGTGGAACCGGACTTTCGCGCGCAGACTGTCCAGACTGTTGTCGGCTGAGAGTTCTGCTCTGTATGTGAGCGGACACAGTAGAACGAGTATGACCGCAAGAAGCATCAGAGCGATGATCCCCAGTACAAGGAAGCCCAGTATTTTTAAGATGAGGAGTATGATGTGGAGCATCTCTGTCACCGTCCTGTTTTTTCATGTTCTCTTTGCCGGTCCAGTATATAAGTTCTGATATCGGCTCCGCCGGTTTCCTGATACACTTTATCCGCGATCCGTTCGATCATTCCAAGACATTCGTCATAACCGTCTGCGATCCCCACGACAAAAATATCCCTGTCATCAAAATAATGCTGCTTAAGAAACGCTCCAGGATAAAACTCCAGGTGGTTTTGTTCTCCCCCTGACAGTGTGAGAACATATGCGCATGGCATAAGCCTTTTTGATCTTAGTTTATTTAATATCTCTGACTTCTTTTTCTGCCAGCATTCGCTGACATAAAGATCACAGTAAAGTTTTAAACGCATAGATCTATTCTTCCACAAAATCAAAAACTAATTATAATAGGAATCAAGGATCGTGCCTGCGATAGAGACCGCACGCCCTCCGGTGCTCCCGTCCGATCCTTCGGTGATCACAGTGATGACGAGCTCAGGGTTGTCGACATTGGTAAACCCGGTAAACCAGGAATGTGTCCTGTCGCTGTCATCGGAACTGTACTCCGCCGTACCGGTCTTTCCGGCCACAGTATAGGATCTTCCGCTGAGCACGGAGCCTGTCCCTTCAGTTACGACCGCTGTCATATATTCTTTAAGCTGCGCCGCCTCATCGGAAGACATCAGTCTGGCATAACTCTTCGGCACATTCCTGCGGATCTCGGTTCCGGTATAATTCGTGACCGAATCTACGAGGTACGGTTCCATCAGAGTGCCGCCGTTTGCGATCGCCTGTGTAATGAGACTCATATGGTACGGGCTGACCGTAGTCCTGCCCTGCCCCATCGACGTCATCATGACCTCTGAATCAGGAGAAGACTCATCCAGTACGAATGAACTCTTTGTGTAGTCCAGCACTCCGGGGAGCTGCGAGTTAAAAAGGAGATCGCCGGCAGTATCTCTGAAACCGTCTATATTGAGCTGGAGTCCGAGGTTTGCAAAGGACGAGTTACACGAATTGGCAAACGAACTGCGAAGATCCTCATGTCCATGGACGTTTCCTCCCGCGCACGGGATCGTCGTGTCGCCCACAGTGATGGATCCGGTACAGTTATAACTATAGCTGCCATAGTTGCCGTACTGTCTCATATAGGCCAGCGCAGTCACGATCTTGAACACGGAGCCCGGCGCATAGGAACCGCCAGTGGCGCGGTTCAAAAGAGGACTGTTCTCCTCATCTGTATTCAGAGTCTCCCATCTGGAACTGATATCATTCGGATCAAAGGACGGCTTCGAGACCATGGCCAGGATCCGGCCCGTATCGGCTTCCATGACAACGACCGCGCCTCTGTAATCTCCCAGAGCATCGCTTGCCGCCTGCTGAAGATCCGCATCCAGAGTGCTGACGACCGTGTCCCCCTGGTTTTTGGCATCGTTGAATTCGTTCTGTATCTTTTCAACAAAGAAAGCATTTGAAGTCAGAAGCTCAAAGTTTTCGACTGACTCCAGACCTGTCTTCCCAAGATCTGCGTCATAATATCCCACGACATGGGAGAAAAGGGAGCCATAGGGATAATGCCTCGTCTCCGTACCGTCTTCCGCCACCTGCGTCTCGGCAAGGACATTTCCGTTGCGGTCTGTAATGCTCCCGCGGATAACATCGCGGGCAAAAGCATCCTGTCTCTGATTGTATGGACTGTTTACAAATGTTCCCGCCCTGACGATCGTAAAATAGATGAGATATCCCATCAGTGCGATGAACAGGATCACAAAAAAGTAAGTGATCCATGCAAATTCTCTATTTCTGGCGCGTGCGTTGTTTTTTACGCGTGCGCTGTCTGGGGACTTCCTCGAATTTCGGCCCGCTCTTCGGCCTGTTCTTTGCCGTCTTACGGGACGCTGCTCTTCCCAAGCCATTATAAGCCTCCTTTTCTTTTTCTTTCTCAAGCATCTCTTCTTCATCTTCACGGACGATATACAGTCCCTGGATAATGCCGAACATGATCATGGTGCTCAACATGGAACTTCCTCCGTAACGGACGAACGGAAGCGTCATGCCGGTAGAAGGGATGAATTTTGTGACGCCGCCGATCTGGAGGAACACCTGAAAGATATAGCAGGTTCCCAGCCCGAGCGCCACGTATTTATAAAAGCGGTTATGAAGCTCCATCGCGATGTTGAGGAACATGACATAACAGCTCACACAGATCAGGATGAGACACAGACCAAAGATCACGCCCATCTCCTCTGTGATCGCGGAGAAGATAAAGTCTGTCTCCGCCACCGGGATCGTGTCCGGCTGCCCCTGAAAAAGCCCGGTTCCGAACCAGTTTCCCGTGCCGATCGCGAACAGGGACTGCGCGACCTGATAGCCGCTTCCGCTGTATGTGGCGATCGGGTCCTGCCACGCTTCCACTCTGACCTGGATATGGCTAAACAGATGATAGCCCGCTACCGCGGCCAGCACGCCTGCTCCGAGTCCGGCGACGGCATAAAGAGGCTGACGCGTCGCGACATAGAGCATCACAAGATAGACGACGAAAAAGATCAGAGCGGCGCCCAGATCCGTTGATATCACCAGGATAAGCACGTGTGCGGCTGCGATTGCAGTAGTGACCACAATATTTTTAAACTCTGTCGATCTGTTCAGGCTCGAAGCTACAAAAAACACGAACAGGATCTTCACAAACTCCGACGGCTGGATATTGATCCCCATAATCTCAAAGCCAAGCCTCGCCCCTCCGGACAAAGAGGCGAAAAGAGCCACTGCAAGCAGTGCCGCGCCCCCCACGCCGGCGTAGATATACGTCCATCTGTCAAGAAAAGTAAGCTTCCGGATCAGAACCGGCACGATCAGCCCGAACACAACGCCCAGCACGACAAAGATGAGCTGTCGGATCGCAGTTCCATAGGGTGATTCGTTGTCTGAAGAAAGCCTTGTGATCATGATCATGCCAGCCGTTATGAGCATGCACATATTGTTGACGACCAGCCTCGACACGTTCGGGTAGATAAGATTGTACAGCAGTATCACAGCCAGCAGGACCACTGCAAGAGTTGCATACAGAAAAAGAATACGCCTGTCGTCGGCCGCGAGATACATAGTGGCAAATGCAATGAACTGGAGCAGAAATATAAGCACATCCTGACGGATCAGTACTCGTTTCTCTTCGTCCTCATAATTTCTCGTAAATATAGAGAAACAGGAAAAAGTATATGCTGCCATCAGTACGATAATAATATATTTTGACAACTGTATCATGATATTTACCATAGCGTCACCACCATCTGTTTATAGCACCCCTCTTCTGAAACGTCCCTGCATATATCTGTCGCCGCCTATATATACATCTTCCCCGGCAAAGGCTTTGTCCGCCCGCTTAAGCATCTGCCGTACCTGCTTTTGATCCTCTGTCGTAAAGCTGATCCGTACGGAGCGCAGGCCGGTTCTTCCGATATCCTGCACTTCGCCCATAAGAGAGAGCGGCAGGCTGCTGTAGATGACATTATAGCAGTGCTCACAGTAAGCCCGCACCGGAAAGTGGGCGTCACGGCGGTCTGTAACAGTTGAGAGCCTACTGTCCCTTTTGCACCTGTCCGAAGTTTTAAACAGGCACTGTGCAGATACCATGACCGGGACATGTCCATATATCTCAAGTTCACAGTCCGTCAGCCCCAGGTGCAGGAGTTCGCTGCGGTTCAGCTCAAGAGGAGCTGTAAACTTTTCAACGCCCAGTCTGTTCCAGAACTTTTTTGCATATCTGTTGAACACATATAGATTATGGTCCAGAATCACTGTTTTGTCAAATCCGTGTTTGTAAAGAAAATAAAATTCATCACAGCTCCGCACGAGAATGCCGTCAAGATCCAGCTCTTCGGTCATTTTCAGAATACGCAGCATGGATCCCTCTTCGGTCGTCCGGAATATATGGGGCAGAGCCGCAAAGATCTCAGGGGAGTTCTCCCGACATTCTCTGATGCTGCGGATGATATCCGGCAGACGGTCTGACTCCCGCCTGTTTTCTTCCGGGGAAAGGAGCGTAAAGCCGATGTAGATGCGCTCTGTCCTCTGCCTGCCCTCGCGGATATATACGGCAGTTTCTTCCAACTGCTCCATTGTCTCAACAGCCACTGATATGCCGGGAACGTGAGGCGGCAACAGTTCCATGTCCGCTCTGCCGGAGGCGTCTTCTCCGGTGTATTCTCCGCAAAGTCTGCGCGCACAGGAACAATCCCGCCTATAAGACGACAATATCTTCTCTCTCAGGCCTTCGAGAGCTGTCCGCCTTAAGTGATTGAGCTGCCCGACCGGGATGAATATCTCTCCCTCTATGCAGACGGAAAGCTCCTCGAAAAAGAACTCGGAATCCCCTGTTTTCTGTATCTGTGCGCGGATGCGATCTGCATCCATTGGACGGCTCTTGGCCGCCTGCACCTCTTCTTCGGAGTACGCCTCATACTCTGCATCTCCCGAACATACTTTCAAAAGAGCCGGTCTGCCCGCGGCGAGAAAGATCTGTGCGCGCACGCCTCTTTGCAGCTTCCTGCTCAGGATGTCCTCTTTAATACGGCAAAGAAGCGAGGCGTTTCGGATCCGGCGCAGTATCCGCCCTTTTTTGAGACGGACGGAACCGGGCAGGAGAAAAATGAGCTTCTCTCCTTTTCTCAGAGCCTTTCCGAGTGTATAGTTGCTCTTCCCGCCTGCGATATCCAGGACGTCGCCCGGAGCCAGATCGGTGAGTACTAAGGCATGTACCTCTCTTCCTTTCTGCTCCTGTACTTCTGCAGCCGGGACTCCGGCATGGTTCGGGCGGTCAGGCGATATCATTTCCCGCCCGTTACGCATCTTATAATACCCGCATGATGAGCCGCCCCGGTTATAGAGATCCATGAGCATCTCGCGGTCCGATGGATGCACGGAATACCCCGACTTTCCGTTTCTGAGATACATATCCGTATATCTGCGGTACATACTGGTCGCCAGAGCTACATATTCCGGTTTTTTCATCCGTCCTTCGATCTTGAAAGAATTGATCCCTGCATCGACAAGATCCGGTATGATCTCGAGCGTGCAGATATCCTTTGGACTCAGATAATATCGCTTCTTTCCGTCAAAAGTGTACGGCAGTCTGCACGGCTGGGCGCACTGACCTCTGTTGCCGCTTCGCCCTCCGATCATGCTGCTCATAAGGCACTGTCCCGAATAACAATAGCAGAGGGCCCCGTGTACGAAACACTCTATCTCAAGATCCGTCCTGTCATGTATCTGCCTTATCTCCTCAAGCGACAGCTCCCTTGCGGGTACAACGCGCGTCATTCCCTGCGCCTCCGCAAATTTCGCACCGTAAACGCCCGTGACCGTCATCTGTGTGCTTGCATGGATGTCAAGTCCCGGAAAACACGAGCGGATGTACTCCGCCACTCCAAGATCCTGGACAATGACCGCATCAAGACCGTTTTTATAGAAAGGGGCAAGATAGTCAAACAGACCTCTCATCTCCTCGTCTTTGAGGAGAGTGTTTACTGTAAGATAAAGTTTCTTTCCATATAAATGTGCCTCCCGGATCGCATGTATCAGCTCGTCATCCGTAAAATTCTCAGCGAAAGCTCTCGCGCCGAACCTGCTTCCGCCGGCATACACAGCGTCCGCACCCGCTCTCAGGGCAGCGCCAAATGCGGCGTAAGATCCGGCAGGCGCAAGGATTTCAATTTTTCTGTCCGGCATCACGCAATGATCCCCTCCCAAATATCTGTCTCTTTATCATCCGGCGAATGAAACGGGCTGTCTATCATGACAGCCCTCTTAAGTCATCTTCTGCGGTTTTTCATCTCTGTCTCCAGCTTGACGATCTGCATCTGAAGATCATTGTTTTCATCTTTCAACTTGGCCAGTTCCTTTTCAGCATTTTCCAGTTTGATCTGTGCGGAAATGAGTTCATGCTTTAGATCATACATCTCTTTGTCTTTCAGTTCAATATCGTTTTCAAGGGAATCTCCCTGCTTTTTGGCCTTAAAATAGTCGTCCGCGATATTCAGGGCGAGGAGCACGTTTCTCGTATCAGCGCTCTGTTTTCTGTATCCCTCGCTGTTCGCGCATTCTGTTATCTTATGGTTTAAATAGGAAGATACTTTCTGCAGATATTCTTCGCCTTCAAAACCGCTCAGGGTATATACTTTTCCTCCGATCAGTACTTCCGTAAAATGTTTTGCTGAACTCATAGCATCCTCCTCGTGTTTCTTACAGTTCATTATAAACTATTTACCAGTAAAAACCAACTGTTTTTTCACAGATCATTCCACAGCCGGAGCCGGGATGCCAAGATGTATGCAGGCGCGTTCCGTCACCACTCTCCCCCGGGGCGTGCGCTGTATAAAGCCGTTTTTGAGCAGGTATGGTTCATACACATCCTCCAGCGTGCCGGCGTCCTCAGAGATCGCGGCGGCAAGCGTATCAAGTCCGACGGGGCCTCCCTGGAATTTCTGGATCATCGTAAGAAGTATGCTCCGGTCGATATGATCCAGTCCGTATTTGTCCACGTCGAGAAGATCCAGGGCATAGTCTGCAACTTTCTTCGTGATCTTACCGTCGTATTTTACCTGGGCGAAGTCGCGTACCCTCTTTAGCAGACGGTTCGCAAGTCTTGGAGTGCCTCTGGAGCGTCTGGCAAGTTCAAGCGCTCCGTCTTCCTCTATCTCCACACCAAGGACTTTTGCCGAGCGCAGGATGATCGTCATAAGCTCCTCGTCTGAATAGAATTCCAGACGATTTACTACTCCAAAACGATCCCTTAGAGGCGCCGTCAGCATACCGGCTCTCGTTGTGGCTCCCACCAGCGTAAATCTGGGGAGATTAAGCCGGATCGACCGCGCCCCTGCGCCCTTTCCGATCATAATATCGATGGCATAATCTTCCATGGCCGGGTACAGAACCTCCTCCACCTGCCTGTTCAGCCGGTGGATCTCATCCACAAAAAGGACGTCATGTTCCTGCAGGCTGTTTAAGATCGCCGCCATCTCTCCCGGTTTCTCGATTGCCGGACCCGATGTGACCTTCATGTGTACCCCCATCTCATTTGCGATGATGCCGGCAAGAGTCGTCTTCCCCAGGCCGGGAGGACCATAGAAAAGAACATGGTCCAGCGCCTCCCCCCGCGCTTTCGCCGCCTCAATATAGACAGAGAGCGTCTGTCTGGCCTTTTCCTGCCCGATGTAGTCGGTGAGCATCTGAGGCCGGAGTTCACTCTCTATCTTGATGTCTTCTTCCAGATTTTCTGTCGTTATGATTCGTTTTCCCATGTTATCCCCTGTATTCGTCTCCCTCTGTTAAAATCATGATCCTGCCCTCCGCCCTCTCATGCCGGTCCTTTCATCCGGCTAAAAGAGATGTTGGAGCGCTTCTTTTAGGATATCCTCCACTGTCTGGCAGTCAGGAGATGTCTTTCTGACCGCACGGAGGCTTTCCGCATTGCCGTATCCGAGCGCCACGAGAGCCTGCACCGCCTCTGCCTGCATCCCGCTCTCGTCTTCCGGAGCATGAGCCTGTTCTCCGGCCCCGTGTGCGGCGTGATCCAGCACATCGCTGATATCGATTTTATCGCGCAGCTCAAGGATCAGCTTTTCCGCCGTTTTCTTTCCTATTCCGGGGGCGGCGGATATGGCTTTGGCATCCCCTGACATGATGGCAAACCTGAGCTCGTCCGGCGACATGCACGAAAGGATATTAAGCCCGCCTTTCGGGCCGATTCCGTTCACGCCGATGACCAGTCTGAATATTTCCAGATCATCTCTCGAAAGGAAACCGAAAAGCTGCATTGCATCTTCCTTTACATTAAGATATGTATACAGTTTCACTTCATTTCCCGGCCGGGGAAGCAGGGACAGCGCCTGCTGCGGCATATACACTCCGTATCCCACGCCGCCTACGTCTACGATTGCTTTCTGCGGCTCCACCGCCGCGAGTTCTCCTCTTACATATGAGATCATATATTTATTTCCTTTTTCTCTGTTTTCTTTTTTGATGTCTGTGGGCTGTCACTGTCTGAGCGTTCCTGTTTCTGAAGTTCAGGCGTTATTGAAGCCGGATACTCCGTATCCTTTTCAGTATCTCCCCGGCAAGAACTCCGATCACAGCTCCGGTCAGAAGGCCAGATATAAGCAGAACCGGCAGATAGTAGCCGACCTGATATGTTTCCACAATAATCATGGCTACGATAAGCTGTCCGATATTGTGACAGACGCCGCCCGCCATGCTGACTCCCACCACGCTGAACCTGTCGGTTCGCGAAAGAAAAGCCATCACGGCCAGACTTAAGATGCCGCCGGCCAGACTGTATATAATGCTGAACAGACTGCCAAAGAGAAATCCCGCAAGGATCACCCTTACGACAGAAAGCAGAAAGGCCTGTCTCCAGTCTGTCCTGTAAAGCACAATCACGATGATCAGATTCGCGAGGCCGAGTTTGATGCCCGGAGCGCCCAGATGGATCGGGATAAGTGTCTCAACATAGCTAAAGATCAGCGCCAGCGCTGTAAATACTCCAAAATAACCTGCTCTGCTTCTCAATCTCTCATCCTTTCTACTGCGCGACGCCATCCAGTTCATTTTCTTCGGTACTGTCGACCGAGACGACGACTTGATTGGGAAGGCAGATGATGCTCTCCCCATCACGCGAAACAGCCCGATGACGCACACAGACCTGATCCGGACAATCCGCCCATTCCATCCTGGCGGCCCCGTCTTCTATCACAAGACAGTTCGTGCCGCCGATATCTATCGTCTGGTCTGCTCCCAGATCGTAAGTCCCAAATACCTCGCCGTCAACCGCGACCTCCACAAACTGTCTGCCGCTGCTCTGACGGAAAAACTGGAAAGCAAAGACAGCCGCCGCTGCAAGTATCACTGCCGCTGCCAGCAACAGATCGTTTTTCTTCATAATTATATCCATTCCTTTCGCTTCGCTCAGGCACAAAACGTTATGAAAATATTTCCCTGAGCTTATTTTTTCTTTATAATTCTTTCTGTAGGGAACTCGGTATACTACAAATCACGGGGAGGTG
>CALWAR010000072.1 GCA_944375765.1 uncultured Mediterraneibacter sp.
GTCCTTCCTGAATCCGGAATCTTGCTCTCTCCCTTAAGTTTCTCAGGGAGATCGGACGATAGTTCAGCTTTGCCTCAAGTGAAGTATTCAGTTTCCACTTTGCGATCGGCAGGGGCATGGGCGCTGCAGGTTCGCTTAAGATGCGGATCCCTCTCAGACGGATTTCAATGCCGTGAGGAGCTTTTTCCGATTCCGCCGCAACACCTGTAACTTCTACTGTCGCGGCTTCTTTCACATCCTTAAGGTCAAATCCTGACACGCCTTTCTCATACACACACTGCACAAGACCGCCTCGTTTTCTGAGGATCACGAAAGCTACCGTACCCATATCACGGATCGTATGGACGGCTCCGTTTACCTTTACCGTCTGCCCTTTCACCTCTTCCTTGAGCAGATCTGCAAGTTCCAAAGTTTCTGATTTCTTTACTCCTTTTACCAGTTCCATTTTTCTTTCTCCTTTCCCTGATATGACAGTGCTGTATCCCGGAGAAATAAAAAGCCCCGGGATACTTAAGTATCCCGGGACGGAAATTATCAAAATAAAATCCGCGGTACCACCCGCATTGAACCCTCAAGGAAGTTCCGTTCGCTAAGCATTTGTAGTTCTTGCTCTCTAGGCTCGAAAATACCTCGCCAAGTTCCCAAGAACAACTCCTGCTTACTAAGCTCGAAAGAACCTCGCTAAGTAATCAGGGTTCCCCTCTTTGCATGTAACGTATGCTCCACGTACCGCCCTACTTTGTGCGATGTACTCCGCATCTGTTCAGACGGTCGGCTCCCAAGTGTTCCCATGATCTTCTCCCCTGTCCGGCGCTCTCAGTCGGTGACGCCAACTTCCTGTCAGTTTCTGAAGACCAGAGTCTTGTTCATTGCCTTTCTCAATTTTAACACTTTAGCCTGTTAAAATATGTTTCCAATAATATCACATCATATTTTAAATTGCAAGCCTCTTTTTGCAGGTTTAATATTCCAATCTTGCATTTATCGGAGTACAAGCCACTATTTTCCTCTATTTCCGCATTGAAAGGGAGACATTTCTTTCATCAAAATCAATCAGAAACATTACTCCTGCTCCAGTTCTCCCCGCACTACCTCCAGCGCTTTGTCAAGCTGGTTATCAGCTTCCGGGTTGTCTTCGTCATTCTCGTATTTTACTTCAACATCCGGCTCCACGCCCGTACCGTTAATGCTCCTGCCGCTCGGCGTATAGTACTCGGCAATGGTCACTTTCAGGCAGGTTCCGTCGCCCAGATCCATGAGCTGCTGTACCACGCCTTTTCCATACGTAGTCATACCGACGATGGTTCCCGTACCGTAATCCTGTATCGCTCCGCTGAATATTTCCGAAGCGCTCGCACTGTACTGGTTCACAAGTACTGCCAGAGGCTTTGTGAATTCATTTTTTCCGTCGCATGCAATCTCTTCGGTATTGCCGTACTTATCTCTTATTGATACGATCGTCCCCTCCGGCAAAAGGAGGTTTAGCATATCCGTCACAGTTGTCAGACTTCCGCCCGGGTTTCCCCTCAGGTCGACAATAAGCCCCTGCATACCCTGTGACTCAAGTTCGTCAAGGGACGACTTGAACTGGTCGTATGTCACGCTGTCAAACTCGCTTACCGCTATATAGCCGATCTGACCGTCTTTCATCTCACTGCTGACTGTCTGTACTTCGATGATGTCACGCGTAGCTGTCAGTTCGACTTCCTCTCCGTTTCGCAGCACATTCAAAGTCACATCTGTCCCCTGTTCGCCCTTGATCCAGGATACTACCGTTTCCAGATCGTACCCGGATACAGAACGACCGTCAACCTCATAGATGATATCTCCCTGTTTCATTCCGGCATTTTCTGCCGGTGAATCCTGATATACATTGCTCACTGTAATCTCGCCGCTGTCCAGACTCTGGGACATTGTGGCGCCGATCCCCGAGAATTCGCCGCTTGTGGACTCATAGAGGGCGTCTGTCTCCTCCTCTCCGTAGTACTCGGTATACGGATCTCCCAATGCCGCTGCATACCCTGAATATATGCCGTCTATGAGTGCATCTTCATCGATATCATCCTCATACAGATAGTAGTCCTCGATCAGGCTGTTGATCTGATCGAGCTTTTCATTCACATCCGATTCAGACACATTCGCTGATGTGTAATCTCCTCCCCGTATATCTGAGAACACTCTCCAGAGTCCCGCCGCGCCGCAGATGATAAGTACTGCAGCCAGCGCTCCCGCCAATACTCCCAGACTAAAGCCGCCTCTTCTTTTTCTTTCCATATTCTGATCTGTCATATCTGTCACGCCTCCGATCATGCTGAATGAAAGAGAGGACAAAGCGGAATGCTCTCCTCTCCACTTTGTCCTCCCTCGTTTTTATCTATGTGCATCCTGCACAGCCCTTTCTCCTTAAGTTCCCTCTCTTCTTCCAGGCTGTCTACACTTTCAGATGCTTGCGCACAGTGAAGAAACTTCCAAGGAAACCAATGCCGATACCCATGATGAGACCGACCGGGAGCAGTATCTGATATACGGTTCCGACCGGAAGGAAATCGATGATGTTCTGTAGTATGCTGAACCTCGTCATAATATACTCTACTGCTCTGTCATACAGGAAATACAGCAGTGTCAGCGGTATGGCCGCACCGAAGATACCGATAATCAGACCCTCGATCACGAACGGCGACCGGACCACAAAGTCCTTGGCGCCTATATATTTCATGATGGCAATCTCTTCTTTCCGGACAGTGATACCCATCGTGACCGTGTTGCTGATCAGGAAGATCGACACGCCGAAAAGTATGATGATGATAGCAATAGAAACGATCGCGACAAGTGTATTCACACTGGAAAGCGTATTAGCCACCACGTCCGACTTGTTGACGGCACGGACTCCCTCCAGCCCTTGGGCAAATTCCACTAGTTCATTCTGTGTCTCGGAAAGAGACCGGCTCCTTGCCACAAGGTTCTGGCCGTCCTCCTCCATCGTCTCCATATAGACTTCATAATTATCAGAACTTGCCAGCGGATTGTCGTCTCTGAATCCCTCCGCAAGTTCCGGGTTGTCGCCGAAGTATTCCTGCTGGAACTCTTCCCATGCCTCTTCCGCAGAGACATAAACGACGTCTGCCACACCCTCGTGTTGCGAAAGCTGACGCCCGATCTCCTCTTTCTGCTCATCAGTGGTTTCCTCTTCAAAAAACACCGTGATGGCAACGCCTTCCTCGGCGCTCCTTATGATATACTGAAAATTCACAAGGATCGAGAAGAATAGACCGAACAGGAAGATACAAGCTGACATCGTCGCAACGGATGCGAGTGAAAACATCTTGTTCCTCCAGATATTCTTGATACCCTGTTTTCCTACGTATCCTAATGTACTAATCCTCATTGATATACCCACCTTTTTGTTCGTCGCTGACTATCACTCCCTGCTTCATCGTGATCACCCGCTCGTTCATCTCGTTTACGATCTCCTGGTTGTGCGTGACGACAAGCACTGTCGTCCCACGCTCATTTGCCTCTTTCAGGATACTCATGATCTCCCATGAGTTCGTCGGGTCAAGGTTTCCTGTCGGCTCATCAGCCAGCAAAATGGCAGGCTCATTTACAAGAGCTCTCGCGATGGCAACACGCTGCTGTTCTCCGCCCGAGAGTTCTTTCGGGAAAGATTTATACTTCTGCGCAAGCCCTACAAGCGAGAGCGCCGCCGGAACTTTCTTTTTTATGATCCTCGTCGGCGTCTCCGTCACACGCAGCGCAAAAGCGATATTTTCATAGATATTCCTGTCTTTCAGCAGACGGAAGTCCTGGAATACTACTCCGAGTCCTCTTCTGTACTTTGCAATATTGCGATGTCTCATCCGGTTCAGGTTCTGACCGTTTACGATGATGGTCCCCTCCGTGGGATTCAGCTCTTTCATGATCAGCTTGATCAGCGTGGATTTACCGGATCCGCTGTCCCCGACGATGAAAACGAACTCTCCCTGTTCGATCTTCACGGATATTCCATTGAGAGCGGCATTGCCTTTGGAATACTCTTTCGTCACCTTTCTTAATTCGATCATATGTCCCTCCTGAATTACTTATCCATACTCCGCGATATACAGCAAGTCTCTCATACACGCTCAGACCCGGACTTCACATGGCCTGTCGACGTCAGTACTCGAGAGATTCCATATACTTCATGTATTTCACGACCATCAGCGCGATCTTAAATGTGATGGCGTCTTCAAAGACACGAAGATCCAGGCCGGTGCTCTTCTGCAACTTATCCAGCCTGTACACGAGAGTATTTCTGTGAATATAAAGCTGTCTGGATGTTTCTGATACATTGAGGCTGTTCTCAAAGAACTTGTTGATCGTCGTCAATGTCTCCTCATCAAAATCATCCGGAGATTTCCCCTCGAAAATCTCTTTGATGAACATCTTACACAGCGGGATCGGGAGCTGGTAGATCAGACGCCCGATGCCAAGCGTCGCAAATGCCACGATGTCTTTTTCGTCAAAAAATATCTTGCCTACGTCAAGCGCGAGCTTAGCCTCTTTGTAGGATTTGGAAACTTCTTTGATGTCGCCTACGATGGTTCCGTACGCGATGCGGATCCTCTCCTCTTCCCCCTCGCTGTGGAGCGTATCCAGCATCTCTTCGGCCATCTTCTCCAGTTCTCTGTTCCCGTCTTTCTCCGAGAGTTCTTTTACTACAATGATATTCTTTTCGTCGACAGCCGTGATAAAGTCTTTCGACTTGCCGCCGAGCAGACTCCTCACATTTTCGAGCGCTGCATTGTCCTTTTCGTGCGATGTCTCAATAATAAAGATAACACGTTTTACTTCTGTGTCAATATGTAATTTTTTTGCGCGGTTGTAAATATCGACCAGGAGCAGATTATCCAAAAGAAGATTTTTGATAAAATTATCTTTATCAAACCTCTCTTTGTAAGCAGTAAGCAGGCTCTGTATCTGAAATGCCGCTATCTTTCCCAGCATATATACATCTTCACTGTCCCCGTCGGCAAGGAGTACATACTCCAGCCTCTGCTCATCAAATATCTTAAAAAACTGACACCCCTGTATCACCTGGCTGTCCGCCGGTGATTCCACAAAAGAAAGCACTGCCTCTCCGCGGTCCTGCATGCTGTCAAATGTGGCAGCCAGCTCCTTTCCTTCTGTGTCCAGAACGCAGAAGTCTATTCTTGAGATTCCTTTTAATCCTTCGATCGTATTTTGTAGTATCTGATTAGAAATCATTCTGTTCCCTCCACTCCTCCGATACGCTCATGTACATTTTCCACAAAAACCAGACCCATATAATATCCTCAATTAGCCGTTCACCTATTCTATATTAAGGCAAAACAGCAAAAAAAGAAAGAGGAAATCCATTTTTTTTATGCACTTCCTCAAATTTTTTACAAAATCTTCATATTTTTCGTCTATACATTCTTCACAAAAACAAACCGGCAGAAGATTTTGCAGATCATTTCTCTTTCTGCTGCCGCCCGACCTGTCTGCGGAATGTCGTCTTCCTGAAAAAATGTCTGATCTTCTGGAACACTCTCCGGTCGTCATAACTCCTCGCGAGCATGGGGCCGCACCCAAACCAGACCTTTGCATTGAGCAGTGTCCGGTACGAAGCGATAAATGTCTCCTGATAAGGAGAGGAAAGTACCGAGAGGACGCAGTCCGTCTCTGTTCCGTTGATATCATTTATCACCTCTTCTTCTCTGCCGCTCTCCCGGCTGATCAGAGCATGTCCTGAGATGCATATCCCACGGTTGTATCTGCGGACCGCGCTCTCGGTCTGTTCAAGTTCTTCTTCTGTCTCCGCCAGAAAGTATATCCTTTTCCGGTTCTTCTGAAGATATTTCATGAACATCCTCAGAAACACTCCGCTGTCTGTCTCTCTGAGCTTCGCCGCGTCGTGGATATCCGCCGCTTCCAGTATCTCCGCTTCTCCCGGCAGAACAGTCTTGAGCTCACTGATCCGGGCAGTCCACTCCTCGTCGTCACGACAGTTCATCAGAGTATCCATCGTCATTATCTCGATCGTATCAACTGAGTCGGTCTCAAGGAACTGCATGGCGCACAGCATCGCCTCTTTTGCGCTGAAACAGTCCATTCTGATTCCCAGAACTTCTATTTTTTCTTCCATAACTACATCACCTATAGTCTCCCCAGTTGTACAATTCTACCAAATCTACGTTTTTTTGTAAAGTTTTACCTAATCTGTTTTATTATTTTTTAATTTCTTTCTCCTCTTCCTGTCTCTTCTTTCTTGTCACTATGCCTCCGATGCGTCCTGTTTCTTTCGATGTAAGGGATTTCCATCCGTCGGACAGCACCCTGTCAAGAAGCCCCAGTTCTTCCGCCACTTCGTACTTCAGTTTTTCTTCCGGCTCCAGATTGTTAAGATCGATCTTCTTTTCTTTTTTCTTTGCCATGATATCACTTCTTTCCGTTTTTCTGGAGTATTGCCGTAAAACATACTGAATATTCAAAAGAAACCGGACAGTCTGAAAAACTGCCCGGTACTCCTGTCAGACCGTCTGTCAGTTTCTGTCAGATGGCCTTCCGTCCGAATTTTTTCTCACTGTACCGGACCGTCCGGTATAATGATCGCCGCGATGATATAAGCAAGTATGCCGCCTCCCGTACATCCGAACAGTACGAACGCCAGCCTTATCAGCGTCGGATCGATATTGAAATACTCTCCGATCCCTCCGCACACTCCACAGAGCATCTTACTGGCCCTTGAACGATACAATCTTTTCTCTGGCATAAACGATTCCTCCTGTCTTTATTCAAACATGATCTCTATTTTTCCCATATCACAGTCCGCGCTGATCAGGCGGCTGCTTTCGTTATCGATGCTGACTTCATTGGTCAGTCCGCCGTACGACTCGCCTCCGAGCACGATCTCGCCCATTGAGCAGGCAAGTTCATAATCATATGAATCCGCCGTCCCTGACGCTGTGTATGATATTTCACCCAGATCGCACTCGATACCGGCCTCCTTAAGCACTTCACCGGAAAAGATGATCTGTCCCGCGCCGCAGCGGATTTCCGCAGTCTCGGCAGTGATGTCTTCCGCTATGATCTGCCCTGCGCCGACCTCCAGTGACAGGTTGGCCGCCGAGATTTCCCGTATCTCAAGGTAGCCCGCCCCGACATCCGCAAAGACCGAATCATAATATGACCCTCGGGGAACGCTGATATACAGCGTCCCGCTGCCGTTTGTATTCCATCTGTTGTTCTTCATCTCTATCTCAAGTTCGCTTCCATCCTGAGATATGCGGACCGAATCCCGAAGATCCGGCCGTATCTCTGATATATCGGTCCGAACATGCTCCCCGTCATAAGGCAGTATACATACTCCAAACCCTCCCACATCCAGAGAAATATCGCTGATCTCATCATAGGAGATAATCATATCTCCGTCCGGTCCTCCCGGCACATAGCTGTCATCTTTCGCGGCTCCTCTGCCGATGGCCTGACCCAGCCACCTGCCGAACAAGCCGGTATCTTCCACGCTGTTCAGCAGTGAGAGCCCTCCAAGAGCCACTCCCGCCGCTGCCAGCAGGATACCCAGTGATGCAAGGACGGCACATACGATCCAGAACACTTTCCAGCTCTTCTTCATTTCCTACACCGCCTTTCCATAGAACGGGCGTCTGCACAGATCCACAAATCCTCTGAGCATCGCCGGGTAGACTATGATGCACAGCTTCACTGTTCCCACCGTTGCCATCAGTCCCAGGACGAATATGAGCAGTCCGACGCCCACTGTGACAAGAGCTGCCGGCGGGAGCGCCATCATGAGCCCCAGCCCCACTGTGACAGTGATCACTCCTGCCGCCATAACGGCCGCCGATGCGACCACCAGCGAGGCAAATATACTGACTGCTGCAACGGCAAGCCCGAAGACTACAGAGATAACGCCAAGCGACAGCGGCCATACGACGATCGCGATCAATATGATAAGCACTATTTTCAGTCCATTGCTGGTCCACGGTCTCCTTTCCCGGCCGTCCCCGCCTGTCTCTGCACCTGTTCCGCCGTACGTTCCGGAATCCCCCTGCCCGCCGGCTCTTTCACCGGAAGAGCGCTGTCCGTATTTCTCCATATAATTTTTCCGGTTAAACTTCTCTTCATTATATTCGGTTCCGTAATAATCCGCCTTGATAGAACCTGCCACTTTTTCCGGGCTTCCCAGTTCTCTTATGACCTCTTGTTCATTCTCCTCGCCGGCGTCCGCGAAGTAATCTGCATAATACTGAACCGCCGCCTGCCGCTCTTCTGTTGGCATATCAAAGAGCAGCCTTTCAAGTTCAGCCATAAATTCCATACGGTTCATGCAGTCACACCTCCCTCAAATATCGCATTTATTTTCCGGATATACTTTTTCCACTCTGACTTGTACAGTCCAAGCTGCACGATCCCCCGGGACGTCACTTTATAATAACGCCTGTTCCTCCCGTCGAACTGCCTGTCATACACTTCCAGACACTCGTCTTTCTGCAGCCGCCTCAGGACCGGATACAGCGTTGATTCCGATACGTCGATGATCTTCCGTACATCCTGAGTGATCCTGTACCCGTATGTTCCCTCTTCCTCCCGGGAGACTACGGCCAGCACGATCGCGTCCAGAAGCGCTGCACCTGTATTAAATACCATGCAATCACCTTTCTTTCTTTGCAGAACATGATCTCTCTGCCATTTACAGTATGCATTATACTGTACTGCTTCACATATTATATTTTATATAATATACATTGTCAATATAATATTGCTTAAATTATATAAAATAGTTTCCAAAGATTTTCTAAAGAGAAGTGGTCAGAAAAATCCCCGCAGGAGCTGGAAAAGATTCCTCATGTCCGGCTTCTGCAGGGATCCTGATAAATAGCATTTATACGTCTGCTCAAAACAGTCCGTCAAACCGCTCCATTGCTTCTTTTGTCCTCTCGTGTGTTCCAAATGACGTAAGGCGGAAATAATTCTTACCGTTCACGCCAAAGCCCGCGCCCGGTGTTCCGACTACCTGGATATTCTCCAGCAGATAGTCAAAAAGCTCCCATGACTCCATACCGTCCGGGCATTTGAACCAGATATACGGCGAGTTCACGCCTCCGGTAAAGGAGATCCCTTTCTTTCTGAGAGTCTTTGCGATCACACGCGCATTCTCCATATAATAGGAGATATTCTCCATGCACTCTTTCATTCCTTCTGCCGAGAACACTGTTTCCGCCGCGCGCTGGATGATATACGGCGTACCGTTAAACTTGGTGGACTGACGCCTGTTCCACATATCATGCAGACTCATCTGCCCTCCGTTCGAGGAAGAGAACACCAGCTCTTTGGGGACCACCGTATAGGAGAAGCGCGTGCCTGTAAATCCTGCTGTCTTTGACAGAGAGCCGAACTCAACGGCACATCTTTTTGCTCCCTCTACAGCGTAAATGCTGCGCGGCAGTTCAGGCTCTGAAACAAAGGCTTCATAAGCCGCGTCAAAAAGGATCACCGCCTCGTTTGCGAGCGCATAGTCCACCCACGCCTTTAACTGCTCTTTGTTATAGCACGCACCGGTCGGATTATTCGGCGAGCAGAGATATATAACATCTGCTTTCACACTGTCATCCGGCATCGGCAGAAAGTTGTTTTCTTCCGTTCCGTTCATATAGACGATCTGCCTGCCATCCATCGTATTCGTGTCCACATATACCGGATATACCGGATCCGGCACGAGGATCACGTTGTCCTTTGCAAAAAGCTCTGTAATATTTCCGGTATCGCTCTTCGCGCCGTCAGAGATGAACACATCGTCCGCGTCAATGCTGACGCCGTTCCTCCCATAGTAGTCTGCAACAGCACTGCGCACAAACTCATATCCCTGCTCCGGGCCGTACCCTTTAAAAGTCCCGGACACAGCCTGCTCGTCCACTGCTTTGTGAAGCGCCCCGATCGCGCTCTTTGTGAGCGGACGGGTCACATCTCCGATCCCGAGCCGGATGATATTTCCCGCTTTGTCAGGATGATTTTCCTCATATACCTTTACTCTGCGTGCAATCTCTGCAAAAAGATAGCTGTCCTGTACGTTCATATAATTTTCATTTAATTTTGGCATCGTTCTCTTCCTTTCCATATAATCCGACGCCGAATTCTCATTCCAGCGTCGATCTGTACATCACAAAAAAGCGGGATGGTTCCGGCATGCCGCCCCATTGCGGCATGACAGGACTCAGAGGCCCGCTCTTATGATCTGCATCACTATATTATCAGAAAAGGATGGATTTGAAAAGTGTTCTCAGTAAAAATGTGGAGAAATTCGTGACCGTCAGAACACGAATTTGACAGATACCACATCAATAGCCTCATACTTTAATCTCCTCCTCCAGGGCAAAGGAATAGATGATCTTCTCCTTTACCGGTTTTTCCGTCAGGCGCTCAAGCGCCCGGGCATAATAATCAAGCTGCGCATGATATTTTTCTTTCAGTTCCTCCCCCTTTTTTACTTTATCCGTCTTATAGTCCAGAACGACCAGCCCGTCCGGTTCCTCGAAATATACGTCGATGATCCCCTGGACCAGTATCTTTTCATTTGTATCTGCGTCAGGGTATATATCAGAAGCATCCACGCTTATGACAAAGGGCTGCTCCTTGTACAGACCGCCTCTGCGGGCGGCCTCTGCCATCCTCTTTCCGCTCGCACAGCTGAAAAACCGCAGAATATCCCGCGGCCGGATACACTCTGCCATCTCAGGAGACAGACTTCCCTCCATCCTCAGCCGTTCTATCGTCCGCGTCAGCTTTTCCCCGTCATATTCTGACGAAAAGTCCAGGAGCTCCAGGAGTTTGTGATAGGCGCTCCCCCGCGAGGCTCCGGTAAGGGCTTCCTCCTCCTTTAAGAAATCGGGGATCAGGGGAATTACATCCGGTTCTTCATACATCTCTTCTCCTGCTTCTTCCGCCAGATACATCCGCTTTTTCAGTTCTGATACGGTGAATTTAAGCTTCATCCTGCCCTCGTCTGAATAAGGATAGGTATAATCTATCTGCTCTTTGATCTTTTCTTTAAGCCCGGGCACGTAGACCTTTGTGACATCCCATTTCTCCAGAACGTCAAGAGCCAGAGACTCCGCGCTTTCACGGGCGCTGCGCGTGAACAGTTCCCCGCTTCCCGCGACATGGACATCCACCGGTGCATCTGTTCTCAATTCTCCGGTATCTTCTTCCACGAGGCATGGCAATATCCAGTCGAGATAGCTTCTGGCTCCTTCAGCCCGGAATACTTCCGCACTTTCGCTCCCCGGAAGAGCAGATGATCTCACCGTCCCTGTCATAATGAGCTTCTCTTTCGCGCGGGTAAGCGCCACATACAGGACTCTCATTTCCTCCGCAAGATGCTCCAGACCGGTCTCGTCCCGGATCATCTTCTTGAGAAAAGTCGGAGCTTTCGTGCGCCTTGCCAGATCGATCGTGTCAAGGCCGACTCCCCATTCCGGATGCAGGAGCACGCTCCCTTTTGTGTCCTGCGTGTTGAACTGTTTCCCCAGACCGGCCGCAAAGACGATCGGGAATTCCAGCCCTTTGCTCTTATGGATGCTCATGATCCGCACAGTGTCCGACTGCTCGTCCATGACGCCCGCCTCTCCGTAATCCACGTCATATTTTTTCAACTGTTCGATATACCTGACAAAATTAAACAGTCCTTTGTAGCTCGTCCCCTCGAACGCTGCCGCGCGTTCTATGAGCATCTCTACATTGGCGATCCGCTGGGCGCCGCCCGGCATGGCGGTGATGTAGACTCCGTATCCTGTTGCTTCTACGATCTGAACAAGCAGGTCATGGATCGGTGTATACGGCACTCTTTCCCGAAAGTACGCGGCCTGTTTATAGAATACGCCCAGTTTATTTCCAAGGGCGTCCTCCCTCTCTCCCGCATAGGATACCGCCGCCTCGTAAAAGGGAACGTTCGGGTATGCAATGCGGATATCAGCCAGTTCCTGCGTGCCAAGGCCGCCGAAAGGAGAAGTCAGGACAGCCGTCAGAGGCAGATCCTGTCTGGCATTGTCCAGTATCTTCAGATAGTCCAGGAGGATGCTTACTTCATATGTCTCAAAATACCCTTCCCTGCTGACAGAATATGCCGGTATCCCCGCCTCCGCCAGAACACGGGAACACAGATCCGCCCAGCCGCGAATACTTCTTGTCAGGATAACGATATCTCTGTAATGCACTTTCCGGTATCCGCCCGTCTCTTTGTCAAGGACGACTCCGTCGCGGATGATCCCATGGATACGGTCTGCTATCATCTCTGCCTCGGCCCTTTTCTTCGCCTCTCCTTTTAAGCCGTCTTCGTCCAGCAGAAGCAGTTCTGTACGGCATGTTTCTTCTTTCCCCTCCGGCAGCGGGGGGAATGCTGCGCCTGGATACAGAGCCGCGCTGTCATCATACTCTATCCCGCCCAGGTCTTTTTTCATGATCCGGCGGAAGATATCATTTACACTGTCCAGCACTTCCGGGCGGCTGCGGAAATTCTTATGCAGATCAATCCGCTGCCTGTCTCCGCCCTCCAGGCTGTATGTGTTATATTTTTCCATAAAAAGTTCCGGTCTGGAGAGACGAAAGCTGTAAATACTCTGCTTTACATCTCCTACCATGAATATATTACAGGCCCCGGCCGGGACTTTTGATACGCTGGTCAGGATCGTCTCCTGGACAAGATTGCTGTCCTGATACTCATCGATCATCACTTCCTCGAACAGTTCCCGATACTCCTGTGCGACCGCAGACGGGACAAGCTCACCGTCTCTTTCTTCAGTCAGTATCGAGAGAGCGAACTGCTCCATATCGTTAAAATCTATCATGTTGCGCTGTCGCTTTTTCTCCGAGAATGCTGCGATGAACTCTTTCACAAGTTCCGCCAGGACAGCCATAGATACCCCGGCGTCTCTCATGTCCTGTTTCCAGACCTCACAGGGCGCATAAAAGCAGCTTTCCCTGACATCGTCAAAAAGATCTTTCGCCTGTTTACGGAGCTTTTTGACCTGCTCCCTTTTCCCGAAAGACACCGTATCGTCTCTCTTTGAAGACAGCCTTTTCCATTTAACATCTCCGGCCGCATCATACATTTTGTCAAATGTCTCTGCCTGCCCCATCCTCTCCAGCTCTCTCAGATCCGCTTCCAGCATGTCCGCGTACATATACGGCCCGTCAGGCATCTCACATATCTTTATCCCCCGCTCCAGCACCCGGCAGATATCCGCCAGGCGCACAGACACTCTCTTAAACGCGCGGCTTTCCAGATCCGGGGAATCGTACATCTCCACACACCCGTCAAGCCACTTATCCGGCTGAGGATAACTCTGGGAATACTCGTACAGCTTCAGGATAATTTCCTCGATCTTCCTGTCGTTGCGTCCCGTCCCGAACCGCTCGACAAACGCGAGAAACTCTTCACTGCCCGCGGCATACCACTGCTCCAGCAGTTCATCCAGCACGTCTTTCCTGAGCAGCTTGAGCTCGCCTTCCTCTGCGACACGGAAAGACGGATCTATCCCTGTCACATGGAAGTGGTCCCGGATGACGGACAGACAGAAGCTGTGGATCGTGGTGATCTGCGCGCTGTGCACCAGCGTCGCCTGACGCTCCAGATGACTGTCCCCCGGCCGTTCTTCAAGTTTTTGCTCAATGGCGGCGCTGATGCGCTCTTTCATCTCAGCAGCAGCAGCCTCTGTAAATGTCACGATGAGCAGCCTGTCCACATCTGACGGGCAGTTCTCTTGCGTGAGCCGGTCAATGATGCGTTCCACGAGCACCGCTGTCTTTCCCGAACCGGCTGCTGCTGATACAAGGATATTGCATCCCCGCAGATCGATGACTTTCTGCTGATCACCTGTCCATTTTACGCTCATCGTCCGACACTCCTTTCCCGGTACCCATCATCCTTTCCACGGCATCTTCCATAGATAATTTCTCAAGCCTGCGGTATCCGCACCCTTCAAGTCTTATGTCAAATCCGCAGATATCTCTGTATGCGCAGTAATCACACCCTGTCGCTCCGTTCAGTTCATAGGGCGCGGCCTTTGCCTCCCCCTCATACATCTCTTCTTTCATCCCGGACTCTTTCTCCCTTATATGATCCAGAACCGCCTCAAAGACCTCGCCCGGAAGCGCATGAGAGTTTTTGCTCAGGGAGCCGTCCTTGTTCTTTCCAACGGGGATAAGGATCGACGCTCCGGTGAGATCTCTCTCCAGATGTGACAGAACCGCCTCGTCACCGTTTACGAGCCCGTCCAGTTTCAGTTCTTTGAGGATGCTCTTCTCCACGTCCTCATCGCTTTCCTTTCTGTCAACGATCGGATCCTGTATGCGGTAATAGAAGATACCTGCAGGTATGACTTCTTTCTCCGGGAACTTTCTCTTCTCCACATCGAGCGCAGCATTGAGATAGACCGGGAGCTGCATCTGCAGCCCGTGATACATCGCTGTGATATCAAAACTCTTCATGCCTGTCTTGTAATCCGTCACCTTGACGTATACACGATCTTCATCCTCGCATATATCGATCCGGTCGATCTTCCCGCCCGAGAACTTAAGCTCATAACCGCCCGGAACAAAGTCGCCCCCGGCAAGCTGCTTCGTGAGCGCCCACACAGATCTTTTCATGAGCCGCTTGATCCTCCCGATCATATACTCGTTGCGGGCGGAGCTGAAAAGAACCGTGTTGCCGTAGTCGATCACACTCTCCTCGACACTTTCCTCGATTAGTTCGTTCCTTTTATCTTCGGACATTTCCGACCAGTTCAGGTGTTCTCTGTCTGCTTTCCGGGATAAACGCTCCAGAGACTGATGCGCGATATTCCCCAGATCCAGCGCCTCGAAACTATATTCTTCCCGGTCAGACAGTCTTAGTCCATAACTCAGAAAATGTGCATAGGCACAGGAAGCGAACTGTTCCAGTCTGGTCACGCTCACCCGCGAACGGTCGGGATAGAGCCCGGCTGCCTGTTCTCTGTTAAGCTTCGGATATTCCCTCTTCAAAAATCCTGCCCGCAGTATCTGTTTCACGGCGTCTCCGCTCTTTTCGTCCTGTTTGAGCCAGGTATAAAGTTCTTTCCATTCATCGCTCACCCCGAGACGCCGGTCCCGGACTCCCGCGGCGACTTTTAATATACCCGTCTTTCTTGTGATCTCAGAATCCCGCATGCCTCTGTTCTCTTCATCAATCGTCCGTATGTCCGGAAAGAGCCGTCTGATATCCGATATAAGATAAGCCGGCCTCAGACTCTTGCCGTCCCCCGAGACTTTTGACCAGGACAGATACAAAAGCTCAGATGGTTTTGTCAGGTTCATATAAAGATAAAATTTCTGCGTATACGCCTGCTCTTTCGGACCGGGCGACAATCGGATGTCTTTTTTCTGGAACTGTTCCCTGTCCCTCTCGGACAGGAGCCCCCTTGAGCCGGCATTTCCCGGGAGAAGAGTATCATTTGCCCCCACGAAAAAGAGGGCCTTTATGTTTCTGATCCTTGTCCTCTCCACATCGCCGATGACGACCTGATCGAGGCTTGGAGGGATCACTCCTACTTTCGCCTCTTCAAGCCCTGCATCCAGAAGGTCGCAGTATTCTTTGAGGGATATCTTCTCATCTCCCAGAAGCTCCACAAATTTATCAAACAGATCCATCACGATACGGTAGACCTGCGCATACTCTTTTGCCAGCGCAAGTTCTCCTTCTGCCTGGAATCTCTGTTCCATCAGGGCGAGCTTCTCCTGCGTCTTCCCGGAATATATGAAGCTGTAGACAGCGAGCGTCACATCGCGTACTGTCTTACCGCGCTGTTTCAGGATATACACAAGATCCTGTATCTTCTCCACGAACCGGACACGTAAATGATTCAGCTTCGCAAGCTCTTCTTCCCCCGTCCCGGCCGTACGCCTCACCCACGCCTGCTGCCATTTCCTGTAGCCTTTAATGCCGAGGGCGAGACAGTAATTCTCCATCCTGTCCGTCTCATCGTCCGTAAAACCGCACATTCCTGTCCTCAGGAAACGGAATACGCTCTCATAACTGAAGTTCTGCTCTGCCATTGCAAGAAGACTGCGCAGATATTCTACAAACGCATTGAGCAGGATGCTCTTCTTGTGATCCATAAATACCGGTATGCCGAACGTGTCGCACGCCTTTTCCAGCGCGTCTGCATACACGTTCATATCCGCGGTGATCACCGCGATATCGCGGTAATGATATCCTTTCTCCCTTACCAGATAGCGGATGCTTTCCGCCACATACATTGCTTCTGCGCGGGGACTTCGCGCCTCATGAAGAGAGATCGGTCCCATGTCCCTGATGCCGCCCTGCTCCATCGCCCGTGTCTCCCCTGCCCTGTACTGACGCCTGGAATAGCGGAACAGCTCTGATTCGAGAAATGCCATCTCCGGATTATGCTCAAAGCGTTTCGGCGGCTTCCCGTACAGGCAGACCGGCTCTTCTGTCTCTGTCCCCGCATCATGGGCGATCTTCACAAGCGACGTCACCATCTGTTTGCTCAGGGCAAAAAGCTGATACGGATGCCGGTACACGAAAGGATCTTCCCTCTCGTCCATCTCTACTGTTATTACGACTTTATCGCACACTTTCAGCAGTTCGCCGATCAGGCGGTCCTGCACAGGGGTAAATCCTGTGAAGCCGTCCATCGCCACGACGCTCCCCTTAAGGATCGCCGATCTTGGAACAGCATCGCTTAAAATATCCAGCATCTCTTCTTTCGTGATATATCTTTCGCTCAGATACTCCTCGAATCCCTCATAAACTTTTCTGATATCCCTTAGTTTATAGTACAGATAACTGTCAGGTGTCACACTTTCCATAAACTCATCCAGCCGCTCAATGTCCACGCCATACTGAGTGAATTCCGAGATGACGGACTTAACTTCGCTGATGTAGCCCTGTTTTTTCAGATGCCCTTTCAATACAGACAATTCTGCCTCATAATTACCCGCGATCTTTCTCAGGATAAGATTCTTGCCCTCATCGTCCAGCACAGTCCTGCCGTCCTGTCCCACTTCCTCAAACACCCTGTGTGCCAGCCGTCCGAAACTTAAGACGTCGATGTTCATGATCCCGCCCCGGGGATGCATAAGACACAGGTCTTTCTGCGTCTGCATGGTGAACTGCTCCGGCACAAGAACGAGGTAGTTCTTCTCCGAATGCTCTATGGACTCCCTGATAATATTTTCATACAGGCAGCGGGACTTCCCGCTGCCGGAATTTCCGAATATAAACTGTAACGACATATGACGCCCCCTTTTCGTCCCTCTTCTGTTCGGGAATCCCCTCTATTATAACCGGTTTTTGCAGTGACTTCCACATCTGTGTTGACATCACTGCTTTTATCTGCTATCCTTTGTGCAGAAAAAGGAACACATCTGCCTTGATTTGATATAGACTGGAGCTGAAACGATGATTATTACTTCCTGCTGATATATACTCAGAAAGCCTGACAGAACACGGCTGCAGACGCATACCGTACAGTGCTGCGGCAGTCCGGCGCCCCGGACTGTGTGTTTTGTTTTGCATACGCAGGAAAGTAGTTTCATCTCCTCCCATGCGAATACTGTGCCCCGCCGGATTAGCGTTTCTGCCGGAACCGGCTGTGCCTTTTTGTGTGGATATAAGGACTTCGGGAATTGCTTTCCCGCAGTCCTTTTTTATTATCATCTGCAACCTTTCTGACAGAAAGCCTGACATTATAGTAAGGGGGAATCCACATGTCTTTAATACAGGTTAAAAATCTCACTTTTACCTATCCCGACAGCTTTGAGCCTGTTTTTGAAAATATCTCTTTCCAGATCGACACAGACTGGAAACTGGGATTCATCGGGAGGAACGGCAAGGGGAAAACCACGTTTCTTCGCCTCCTGTCCGGGGAATATGAATACTCCGGTTCCATCCGCTCTTCCGTTGATTTTGAATATTTCCCATATCAGGTGACAGATACCGGACTCTTCACCTGGGAAATCGCGGAACAAATCAACCCGTCCATGGAACAATGGGAACTTATCCGGGAACTGGGCCTCATGGATACGGACGCCGAAGCGCTGTACCGTCCTTTCTCCACACTGAGCTTCGGAGAACAGACAAAAGTCCTGCTGGCTGCGCTCTTTCTGAAAGAACATTCTTTTCTTCTGATCGACGAACCGACGAACCACCTGGACGGAGACGCCCGGGAAAAGGTAGCGGCATATCTCTCACGCAAAAGGGGCTTCATCCTTGTCTCCCACGACAGGGAACTCCTCGATATCTGTGCGGACCATATCCTTGTCCTGAACCGCCAGACCATCGAGGTACGCAGAGGGAATTTCTCTTCCTGGTACGCGGACAAATCTGCCCGGGACGCCCTTGAGCAGCGGCAGAGCGAACAGCTCAGAAAAGACATCCGCAAGCTGAGAGAGGCTGCAAGACAGGCGGCCCGATGGTCTGACAAGACAGAGAGTACCAAGACCGGGGGCCGCGTCGCCGGACTTAGCCCTGACAGGGGATACATCGGACACAAGGCTGCAAAGATGATGAAGCGCTCAAAGACTCTGGAGCGTCGGAAAGAGAACGCTGTCCGTGAGAAAGAACAGCTTCTCAAAGACTTAGAGACCGCAGACACTCTGAAACTGAATCTTCTCACTCACCACAGCCAGAGACTCGTCACAATAAAGGATCTTTCCATCCGTTATCCGGGCACAGAGAAGTCTCTTCTGTCCGGCTTTAATCTGGAGATATGCGCCGGGGAGCGCATCGCCCTCTCAGGGAAAAACGGATGCGGAAAATCAAGCCTGATCCGCCTGATCCTGGGAGAAAGCATCCCCCACACAGGGGAAGTCCGCACAGCCGCAGGACTCCGCATCTCCTACATCTCTCAGGATACCGGAGACTTAGAGGGCGACCTGACCTCTTTTGCTGCAAAATACGGCATAGACAGATCCCTGTTCCGCACCGTACTTAAAAAACTCGGGCTGGAACGCCCGCAGTTTGACAAACAGATAGAGGACTACAGCGAGGGACAGAAGAAGAAAGTCCTGCTCGCGAAATCCCTCTGCGAACCCGCCCACCTGTTCCTCTGGGATGAGCCTCTCAACTACATCGATATCTACTCCCGCATCCAGCTCGAGGAACTGCTTTCTGCCTGTCAGCCTGCCATGCTCTTCGTGGAACATGACCGCATGTTCCGGGAAAAGATCGCGACAAAGATCATAGAACTGTGAAGTATAGCCGGATAAATCGTCAGGCCCGCACTCCGGCTCGTCGCAATCAAAAAGGGAGATGCAGCTTTGGCCCGACCGCCGGTGCTGCATCTCCTGCTCCGTCATCCTATCTTACCAGTTCCTGCAGTTTGCTCTTCGGCACTGCGCCGACCTGCTTCCCGGCAATCTCACCGTTCTTAAAGGAGATAAATGTAGGAATGCTCATAACGCCATATTTCTGTGCAACCGCCATCTCTTCATCAATATTGATCTTGCACACCTTTACGCCTGTCTCTTCACCTGCGATCTCTTCCACAACCGGTCCCATCATCTTACACGGACCGCACCAGTCTGCATAGAAATCGACGAGCACTGTCTGCCCTGCCTGAAGCACTTCCTGATCAAAATTGTCTGTTGTCAACTTTACAACTGCCATGTTTATATCCTCCTTGGTCGAATCTTTAAGAATTTGGTATGTGTATTCATTTCATGATGTCAGTATACCATAATCATTTGATTTTTCAGTGACAAAATCACATTTATTATATCTTTCCAAGTCTCCCTGCATCGATAAGCGTGACTTTTCCCCTGGTCAGCTTCACAACTCCGTCCGCCTGAAACTGCTTCAGGATCCTTGTCACGACTTCCCTCGCGGTTCCGGCGTCTTTTGCAATATCCTCATGAGTGAGCTTCAGCTCGTCTCCTCCTTCGATGGCTCTGTGTTCCAGCAGCGCTCCCGCGATCCTTGACGCCACATTAGAGAACACGAACTGGTTAAACAGCCACATGATATCCGAGAACTTCTCTGAGATCATCTCCATCGTATAGTCTTTCACCACTCCGCTCTCATCATACAGCTTCCGGTACACTTTCTTTGGAATCGTATAGATCTCACAGTCTGTCTCCATCTCCATATCAAGCTCGATATCCATCCCGTTGAGCATACACGCCGCACTCAGTATGCTTACATCCCCGTCCAGCAGCCGGAACAACGTAATATCTCCGCCGCCCGGCGATGTGATAAACACACGCGCTCTGCCAGATCCTATGATCTGCACACCTGCACATTCTCCTCCTCCGAAATGAAGCCGCGTCTTTTTCTCGCACAGATTCCTTGTTGTATTGTTTACTATCTCTGTTCTCTGAGTTTCCGTCAGACTCTCCCAAAAAGGAAACGCATTATTAAATAAATCCATATTCATTGTTCACGCACCCATTCATCCGCAAGCTCTTTTGCCACATCCGGCTCCAGTCGTTTCTGTTCATCCAGACTCAGTTTCTTCTCTATCTTACCACGTTTTCTGAAAAGAAAAAAGCCACTTTTGAACATGAGGAATTTTAGGCGATATCACCCGATGAATTGCAGATCTACAAATTTTGTAATTTTATATTTAATATTTGATTATTAAATCATAATGTTATCGACACACTTTCATCACATTCCCACAATACACTATTCTGTAATGAAGGGAGTATAGCAAAATGACTGATGAACAATATTACTCACTGATCCATCCTTATCAGGATGCAATGAACCTGATCCTGGCCAGATTGAAAATACTGAACCATACAACCTATGAGGGCGAGGACTTCCAGCCGATCCACAGTATCACGAACCGTATCAAAGAAAAAGGGAGTATTGAAAATAAATTAGAGAAAAAGCATGCATCCACAAGTGTGCAGGACGCCAAGGCGCTTCTGCAGGATATTGCCGGAGTGCGTGTGATCTGCTTTTTTGAAAAAGATATCAGACATCTTGTGGAATGTTTAAGAAAGCAGTCGGATCTGATTGTGATTAAAGAGAAAGATTACATATCCACGCCAAAACCAAACGGTTATCGAAGCTATCATATAATCATCGGCGTCCCGATCTACTATATGGACGGTATGGAATACTATCCTGTCGAGATCCAGCTTCGTACAATATCCATGGACTTCTGGGCTGCAATGGAACACAGGATCTGCTATAAGAACCAGCCGTTTAATGAGATAGAGATGAAAAACGCATTTCTTCAGTATTCGGAAATACTGGAGAAGATGGAAAAATCATTTGAAGTGTACAGTGAAAACAGTGGATAAATTCATATCCTCTAAATCATTCAATCCTATCAGAATACTTTTTAATTGAAATCATTGTTATCAACAAGGATAACATACCTAAACAAATCACATAATTCTCCAGGCTTTGGCTGATTATGATTTGTACTATTACAACGGAAATTAGCGATGTTATAAAAACATACTGGCTGGTCTTTTTTATAAAAGCCACATCAGCAATCAGCATGATAAAACAGAGCATAATCATAAATCCCCATCCTAATTGCTCTAACCAATATATAAAATCCTCAGCACTAAAGGTATTCAATGCAAGTCCTAAATGATTACCTACTGTACCCAAATAGGATATACTTATAATTTCAGTAATAAGCCAAAAACTAACAGTAATTCCCAGAACCAATACAACTTTTGACAGCATCAACTTATACCTGTTTACAGAATAGGTAAACAAGACGGATACTGTTCTTTTAAGGTATTCTTCCACAATCACTTTCATTACCAAAATCGCACCAAAAATAAGATAGCTATAATGGTCTCATAAATTAAGACACTTTTTCGGACAGTTTTTAATGAATCTGATATACTAAAATCAATACGAAAGAAAGGATTCATTACCATGTCCAGACAAAGAAGAAGTTTTAGTGCCAAATT
>CALWAR010000073.1 GCA_944375765.1 uncultured Mediterraneibacter sp.
ATCTCCTACTTCCAGGCTGTGCAGATAGTCTGTGAGCACTCCGCACTTCTTGATGCTGAACTCCTGATACTCTTTGTTTGTCGGAGAGGAAGTGATCGAGAACATACCTTCGCTGATTCCCGGTGCGCAGAGCATTGCGCACTGTCCCGGCATATGCTCAAACAGCTTGCCGCCCTCCGGAGCATTGACACGGAACGTCTTGACGTCCGGCGTCTCCTCGCGGATATCTGTGATCACGCCCACTTTCGGGATCAGGGTATCCAGTGTATAGTTCTTGTGACATGTACATTCACTCATTACTGCTCACCTCCCTGTTTCTCAAATGCTTTTATCACTTTCACGATATTCAGTGCTGCCGGACATTTCTCCACGCATCTTCCGCATCCCACGCAGGAATACATGCCGTTGTTGTTCGCCGGATAGTAGACGAGCTTGTGCATAAATCTCTGACGGAATCTCTCTTTCTGAGTCGTACGGTTGTTGCCGTGGGCCATCATCGTGAAATCAGAGTACATACAGGAATCCCAGCAGCGGTATCTCTGCACGCCGTTCTTTCCTGTATCATAGTCCTTGATATCGTAACACTGACAGGTAGGACATACAAATGTACATGTCCCGCACGCAAGACACGGTTTGTACAGTTCATCCCAGAGCGGATCCTCGAACTTCTCCATGAGCACGTCTCCGTTCCATCCATCCAGGGAGAGATTGGAGTACGGAAGCTGCTCCACGATATCATGGATCGCCTCTTTCTCTTTCTCGACTGCAGCGTCAACCTGTGCATCCTCTGTAAGCACGTCGGAAAGGACTTTGGTGAGCGCCTCGCCTTTCTCTGTGAGCGGCTTCCAGCACAGATCATCTCCGATCAGCCACGTCGCCACATCGGCCGCCGGCTCTGCCGCATCGACGCCGAACGCCTTGCAGAAGCAGGTTTCCTCCGGCTCGTGGCAGGCAAGGGCCACGAGCGTACCGTGATCTCTTCTGGCCGCATAGAACGTATCCAGAGGATCTACGAGAAATACTTTGTCCAGCACTTCCACGCCTCTCACGTCGCAGGCTCTCATTCCGAATACGACGAAATCCTGCTCTTTCAGTGCTTCAGGCTCGATGTTGATCTTCTTTCCGTCTCTGACACATGTATAGAGCGTCTCGCTCTGAGGAAAGAAAGCGTCTTTCGGAGATTTTACTGTTTTTAACGTATCGATATCAACATCTGCATCCTCTGTCCAGACGCCGAAGTTTACCTGTCCTTCGTTCCTGACCGGAAGATACAACTCCTGTTCTGCGGCAATCTTCTGAAATAATGCCGTCAGATTTTCTCTTGCGATCTTATACATACATTATCCCCTTTCTGCCACAATTCCCGGCTCTGCGTCTTCTACATTATAGTCGGTGAGCGGAGTCCTCGGTTCCAGATCAGCGCCCGCCTGATATTCTCCGTAGAGCTCGTTGATATCTTTGATAAATTTCCGGTTGAACAGGTGAAGCCGGATTCCCTGAGGACAGACTCTGCTGCACTCTCCGCAGTCCGTGCATCTTCCCGCTACATGGAATGCGCGGATGATGTGGAACATCTTCTCCTCGAAAGAATCTACATTCGCTTTCTGTTCACTGTCAAACTTATTACTGTCAAATACACATTTACGGCAGGAACATGCCGGGCATACGTTACGGCAGGCATTGCAGCGGATACACTTGCTCAGCTCTTTCTGGAAGAATGCGAATTTTTCTTCCGGGCTCATTGCCTCTATTTTTTCAACTTCCGTAAATCTGTCGCCGTCATTTGTCTCCTTTGACTCGCCGATCGTCTCGTCAAAGATCACATGGTCTTTGCCCTTGCACACATGGCATCTCTCCAGCATAGCGTCGGCATAGGAGCATGTCTTCTCTCCGTAGATTGTATCGATCGTAAGCGTCTCCGCCCCGTCTTCGATCTCTGCGCCGGAGATGCTCTTAATGCCTTTGATACCCATAGCTTTGATCTTTTCGATGTCGAGCTTTCCTTTACATCCGACGCCGATGATATACGCTTTGTCTCTGTCTACACGATGCTCTTTCATCAGCTCCTGGAAGCTGTATGTATCACATGGCTTTAAGCATACGAGAGTTTTTCCTTCCAGTTTGGAAGCCTCGATCATATACTTGCTTAAGTTTGCTCCGCAGAATCCGTTGTACACGAAATCCGCAAAGTCTTCTTCTTTTTCAAAGTAAGCCGGTTCCGGATTGTAAGGCAGGTCCCCGGCTTTCCATCCGAGCACTCTTGCCACAGTTCCGTCGGCCAGAAGCTCTTTTGCGCGGTTAATCACTCGAGTCTGCGACTCTCGTTGTCGGGCAGTCGCCAGATGTGAGCTATCTCCCGCCTGGCTCGTTGCCTCTACAAATTCCTGCATCTTAAATCCTCCAATCTTACGTTCTTACCGAGAGATGTGATCTTGTCCACAAACTCGTGCATAGTCTCTGAAAATTTCGCGCCCTCGGCAGCGGATACCCACTCTACGCGGGTGCGTCCGCTTTCTACTCCGATATAATCCAGCATGGAGAAGAGAAGCGTCATACGTCTTCTTGCATAGTAGTTTCCGGAAGTATAATGGCAGTCGCCCGGATGGCATCCGCACATGATGACTCCGTCCGCCCCTCTCTCAAATGCTCTTAAGATGAACATCGGATTGACACGGCAGGAGCAGGGAACGCGGATGATCTTGACGTCCGCCGAATAGGTCATACGGCTGCTCCCCGCAAGATCCGCTCCGGCGTAACTGCACCAGTTGCAGCAGAACGCCACAATCTTTGGTCTGAATTCTTCATTCTTTTCTATCGACATATCGCATCTACCTCCGCTAGAATCTGTCTGTTCGAGAATCCCTGCAGGTCCATTGCTCCGGACGGACACGTTACAGTACATGCGCCGCATCCCTGACAAAGCGCATCGTTTACAACAGCAAGGCGTCTTATCTCGCGTATTCCGTGATCGTTCACCTCTTTATTTTCGTAGGTGATCGCTCCGTACGGGCAGACATTCGCACACTGGGAACATCCGTTACACAGGAGCTCATCAGACTGTGCCGTACACGGATTGGTCAGCAGTTTATCTTTGGCAAGAAGTCCGATCGCCTTGACAGCAGCCGCTCCCGCCTGGGATACCGTCTCCGGGATATCTTTCGGTCCCTGGCATACGCCGGAAAGGAAGATACCGGCTGTCGGCGACTCTACCGGACGGAGTTTTGCGTGAGCCTCTGTGAGGAAGTTGTTCGTATCGATACTTGCCGTAAGCATGGTAGCGATCTTTCTCACATCCGGATTCGGCTCGATGGCTGCCGCGAGGACGACCATGTCAGCCTCTTTTAAGATCTGTTTATTGTCCAGCAGGTCAGCGCCCTGAACGAGCAGTTTGCCGTCCGGCTGCGGAATGACCTTGCCGACCTGGCCCTTGATATAGTTTACGCCGTATTCCTCTACGGCTCTTCTGTAAAACTCGTCAAAATTCTTGCCCGGTGTACGGACGTCGATATAGAATACCGTCACATTCACATCCGGGTATTTATCACGGATGAGCATCGCATGTTTTGCCGTGTACATACAGCACACTTTGGAACAGTAGCTCTTGCCTCTGTCGTCCGCGCAGCGGCTTCCCACACACTGTATGAACACTATTTCTTTCGGAGCTTTTCCGTCAGAGAGACGCTCCAGATGTCCTCCTGTCGGTCCTGCAGCATTCATGATACGTTCCAGTTCAAGGGATGTGATGACATCCTTGCTCTGGCTGTACGCATACTCGTCATATTTGTCAAGTTTGATCATATCAAAGCCTGTCGCTACAACGATAGCGCCGTATTTCTCTGTAACGATCTCGTCGGTCTGATCGTAGTCGATCGCACCTGCCAGGCACACTTTCGAGCAGATCCCGCATTTTCCTGTCTTGAACTTGATGCAGGCGTCGCGGTCGATGACCGGAACGTTCGGGACCGCCTGTGCAAACGGTGTGTAGATCGCGCTTCTTGTACCCAGGCCGCGGTTGAACTCGCTTGGCGTCTTTTTGCTCGGACATTTGTCCTGACAAACGCCGCAGCCTGTACACTTATCCATGTCCACACTTCTTGCTTTCCTGCGGATCTCGACTGTGAAGTCTCCCACGAAACCGGATACACTCTCTACCTCACTGTATGTATAGATGTTGATGTTCGGATGGGCGTTTACCTCTCCCATCTTCGGCGTCAGGATACACGATGAACAGTCCAGTGTGGGGAATGTCTTGTCAAGCTGTGACATCCTTCCGCCGATACTCGGCGTCTTCTCCACGATATCGACCGGATATCCCGCCTCTGCGATATCAAGCGCCGTCTGGATGCCGGCGATGCCGCCTCCGATCACGAGCGCTCTTTTTGTAACATGGCTCTCGCCGGGTTTGAGCGGCGCGTCAAGATTTACTTTCGCTATCGCCGCACGCATCAGGATGACAGCTTTCTCTGTCGCTTCCTCAATATCCTTGTGGATCCATGAACAGTGCTCACGGATATTGGCGATCTCTACCATATACGGGTTAAGTCCCGCTTTCTCCGCTGCGTTTCTGAATGTCGTCTCGTGCATACGCGGAGAACATGAACAGACGACGAGTCCGGTCAGATGTTTCTCTTTGATCGCCTTGTGGATGAGCTCCTGTCCGGCCTCGGAACACATATACGCGTAGTCCTCGGCATGAACTACTCCCGGCTCGTGGAGCGCCATCTCAGCGACTTTCTTTACGTCTACCGTCGCCGCGATATTCGTACCGCAGTGGCAGACAAATACTCCTATCCTCTGCACCTGTTATCACCTCCTGTATCTTCTGAGTGCACTTACGAGAAGCTGCTGCGGTGTGTCGGGATCCACAAGTTCCGGGATCTCGTCCGCCAGCAGATAGTTCCGGCCTCTCTCACGCACAACGATCTGTCTTGCAGCGTCGATCAGCTTGCCCGGCTTCACATCGCGCGGACATCTCTCTACGCATGCAAAGCAGGAGAGACATTTCCAGAGGGATTTCGACTCGGCCAGCGACTCGATATCCTCATTGATGACATAGGAGACAAACTGGTGCGGTTTGATATCCATTTCATTGTAGGAAGGGCAGGAAGCGGAACATTTGCCGCATTTCATACATTTCAGCGGATTCACGCCGCTGATCTCTTTGATCATCTCTGCGCGTTTCTGTTCTGTTTTCACTGCTCATCCACCTCCTCTTTGAGTCCCAGCGCCTCTGCCAGAAGTTCTGTAAAGTAGCAGACCGGCAGATTGTCGCCGTTATTCTTGTTCAGGTTATACATGCACAGCGGACAGGCCGTAATCAGCATGTCAGCGCCGAATCCCGCCGCACTTTCTTCGATCTTACGGCACATCTCCCTGGACATATCCTCTTCTTTCAGTGATATGTATCCGCCGCAGCACTCATTTCTGTACGGATAGATCACAGGCTCTGCGCCGATGGCGCGGATGAAATCCTCCATGATCGTCGGATTCTCCGGATCGTCGAACGCCATCAGTTTGCCCGGGCGAAGAAGCAGACAGCCGTAATATGCGCCGATCTTCTTTCCCTTGAGCGGATTTGTCACCTTTTTCTTAAGCTCGTCAAACCCCACTTTGTCGCGGAGCACCTCAAGATAATGGAGCACTGTCGTCTCGCCCTCATACGGCTCGTCGAGTTTCATATAATTATTTGCCCTCGTGCGGATATCGTCGACATTTTTCATGTCGTCATTTACCCTTTTGATGACGTGATGGCAGGCTGAACAGACTGTGACCAGATCCTGTCCATGCTCCTTTGCGTCATTCAGCGCGCGGACAGAAGCCAGTTTCGTGGCGATCTCATCAGTTCCCAGCGGATAAACGCCGCCGCAGCACTGCCACTCGCTGATCTCTTCCAGCTCAAATCCCAAAGCCTCTGCGGACACTCTGGCATAATGATCCAGATCCACTGCCTTGTTCTTCAGAGTACAGCCGGGGAAATAGCTGTATTTCATAGTGTTTACCTCCTTGTCTGCCGGGCGGGAGATCTCCCGCCCTGTTACTTGATTATTCTATGACAGGCCCGATCAGCAGGACGTACTAGATATCAAGCTGACCGATAACCTCTTTGAGCTTGTTCGCACTTTCCTGGAGTTTTGCAACTTCTCCGTCTGTCAGGCGCATCGGAACTTTACCCTGTACACCATTTGGTCCCACAAGTGTCAGTACACTCAGGCACACATCATCCACGCCGTATT
>CALWAR010000074.1 GCA_944375765.1 uncultured Mediterraneibacter sp.
ACAGTATCAATAAAATGGAGCAGAAGCTTGTGTTTTGTGATGACTTTCATGTGTTCCCTCCAAGGTATTTCTTACGCAGAGTATAGTGTAGGTTTGGACAAAGGTCAAGAGATAGGAGGTGGTGTGACGGTGTTGAAGAAAATTTTACAGGAGTTGGTATTGATAAGAAAAGAACTCCAGGCTATTCGCAGTAGCATGGAGTCCTGCTTAAAAATTTCGATTGACCAAAGAACTATTGATCAAGCTGTTCGGAAAGCCATTGATGATACTTCTCAAGAAGACGGCGACACATTCTGAAACTAGATCCTGCGATTAAGGCCCCTATCTTATTAAATGCCTCGGGATCCCCAAGAGTGGTTTCAACGACGTGGTTGTTTTCTTCATCATCATTATCACCGTGAATATAATCCCAATCTTCTTCGGTTAATGATGATAAGAACTCGTCAAAAGCTTTTAATTTCATAGGTGATTTCTCCTTTCATAATACTCGGCATGGCAGTGCCTGTATTAAAAGTATAGGAGAAACGCACAGGAAAGACAAGCCGATTGAGCAAGATAAGTAACTGGAAATTAGGTGGTAAATATCGTAACAAATAAACCGTGATTCAAGGAAAGGAGGAACAACGGTGGATAATAGCAAAGAAAAAGAAATACTCCGTCAGCAACTGGAATTACTGGCGGAGCGTTCTAAAGACTGTGATGATGTCGCCCTTTCTGGCATTACATCAGCCATGATTGCACTTTTTTATGCTTTGTCGTCTAGTGATTTCACGGTCTGATATACAGAGAGGATTATACCAAATTTTCAAGGAGGTGGAAAGGTTGCAGAAAACTAAAGAAGCAAAGAAGATTGTTCTCACAGATAATACGGTTGAAAACATCCGTATCATGGCTCCGTATCTGGATGAGACGAGTCAGAACCGGGTGTTTGGGATGATGCTGGAGGCCGTAAAAAGTGCTCCGGCGCAGGTGGAAACAAACTGCGATTCAACAAGGGGGGTGTTGTAAATGGAAGTATTGAGCCGACAGACATACATTGAGACGGGAAAAAGCTTTCCGAAGCTGTTCATGACTGCAAAGCAGCTCTCAGAATATGAGGGACACAAAGAGAATTACTACCGAACCATATTCAGAGAAATCGACGTCCAGATTAAAGACGGACGGTATTCTAAAACAGCAATGGGCGATGGGGATCCCAGGAGCGTGAACTACTACGTGTACCGGGATTACATTACCAACCGCCGGCAGCTGAAAGACAAAAACCTGAAAAGGTATGTGAAGCCTTTCAATCCGGCAGAAATAGCGGCTATGTGCCCATTAGTCAGAGAGGTGGTGATCGTAGGTGACACGTAGGACAAGCATGAAAGAATTAAATGTGATCCCGATCAGACACCGGTTCCCGGCCGTGGTAGAAGTGCCGGAAGAGGTTTTGCCGGCAACAACTGATCCTGGGCCGGTCAGGAAAAAGAGAGACCAGACGATACGGAGATTGTACATAACCGTAGCCGCGCTGGTGGCGTTGTGCATGATCCAGTGGGTAGCGATTTATCTGATGCTGCCAAGCGTATTTTAGAGGAGGTGGGGAAGATGGCGGGGATGTCAGAGGAAGAGTTCCGGTGGTGGTACAGATACATGAAAAAAGAACTTAACAAATACGCCGGCAGAGGTGATGAGAGCGCACGAACCGCGATGATAGCCGGATTCTTTGGTGGAATGTCCCGGGAGACGGTTTTTACTGCAGATCAGGTCAGCAAAATCCTCGCTCTCAGGCGGCCGGAAAAAGAATGAGCGCCCCACATAAGCCCGGCAAGGCGTGAGACGCACAAATAACTAACCATCTTTATAGTAGCACAAGGAGGAAGAAATGTATAGAGGTATCGGACCGGAAAAGGGCAAGGTCGTTTTGGAGGATCAGGCGTTTGATTATGCGCTGGAGAGATCTCTGCATGGCACACCGGAAGATCAACAGGATTTTCGGGAAATGCTGGTGGAATGGTTCTATTCCGGCAACTGGATAAAGGAAGAGGATCCGTGCAGCGGGGAGATATGATCCATATCTGGCTGATCCGGTATTCCGATGGGACTTTAGAGTGCAGCTCAAAAGAATACGATGAAGTAGTACGGATCGCGGAAGACCATATCAGGGATACGGATCTGACCTATACAATTATCGAATGAAAGGAGAACTAGAAAAATGAATGATATTGTAATGCAGCAGGACGGCGGGATGGTAAGCCGTAATACACAGACAGAAATGATGATCAGCCGACAAGCCCAGGAGGTACAGGCCGCCATGGTGATCGCAAAAAGGTTCCCGCGGGATGAGGTAGACAGCTATAACCGGATCATGCAGTCGTGCAAAAGAAGATCCCTTGCTGAAAGCGCCATGTATGAATACCCGCGTGGTGGAACAAAAGTGACTGGCCCATCGATCAGACTGGCAGAGTCCATGGCGCAGAATTGGGGCAATCTGGACTTCGGCATCACGGAACTGGAGCAGAAGAACGGAGAATCACAGGTGATGGCGTATGCCTGGGATCTGGAGACAAATACCCGGCAGGTGAAGATCTTCAGCGTGCCCCATATCAGGAGCACGAAGAAAGGGAATGTCCCACTTACAGATCCGCGGGACATCTATGAGATGGTTGCGAATCAGGGGGCGCGGCGTTTGAGATCCTGCATCCTTGGGATTATCCCAGGGGACGTGGTAGAGGCTGCTGTAAAGGAGTGCCAGAAGACACTGGCATCAGGAAATGAGAAGTCTTTGATCGACCGTGTGCGTGATGGGATCCGGCTTTTTGAGGAGAAGTTTTCAGTTACTCAGGAGATGATCGAGAAGTATATCGGATGTAAGTGCGAGGCATTCAGTGAGAATGATATGATCCGCCTGAATAATGTATACCGCTCGCTTCGTGATGGAATGGCAAGCCGTGAACAGTATTTTGATCTTCCGGCCCCGGGGACCAGTGAAGCAGGCGGCGAAGTGCAGGATCCATTTGCGGCAATGCCGGAGAACGATGGAAAGAACGACGCAAAGAAAGGCATGAAGAAAGATGAAAAGAAAGAGGAAGCTAAATCAGAATAATTATTATTCTGCGGAAGCTGACAGGCAGTTTTTTTCTGTATCCCAGTACAAGGATTTCATGAAATGTGAAGCGATGGCCATGGCGAAGATTCGTGGAGAGTATAAGCCGGAGATGACAAAAGCGATGCTGACAGGTTCATTTGTGGATTCTTATTTCGAGGGAACGCTGGATGCTTTCATAAAGGAGCATCCGGCGGTATTTACCCGCAAGCAGGAGCTGCGCAGTGAGTTTAAGAAAGCAAATGAGATCATAGCGAGGATTCAGGGCGATGAAACGTTCATGCGCTTCATGTCCGGGGAAAAGCAGAGGATCATGACCTTTGAGCTGTTTGGACTCCCCTGGAAAATGAAGATGGACAGCTATCTCCCCGGGATCTGTATTACGGATCTGAAAGTGGTACAGAAATTCCGAACCCTGCCCCTGTGGAGGTATGAACTGCAGGGAGCCGTCTATCAGAAAGGCGTGGAGCTCGTTACCGGAGAGCATTTGCCGTTCTATCTGGCCGTGGCAACAAAAGAGCGGACGATTGATCTGGATATCTTCCAGATCACGCAGCCAGTGCTCGATATCGCGCTGCGTGAGATCGAGCAGAATATCGAACATTATGCCCGTGTGAAAGAGGGGCAGGAGGAGCCGGTCTACTGCGGGAAATGCGATTATTGCAAGAGTGTTAAGGATGCGCGCATCAGGAATTACAGTGAGCTATTGGAGGGATGATAGAGTTGAAGTTAATTAAGATTTTGAGCGACAAAGTACAGATCCGGACGGATCAGCAGGAGTTCAGCAATATCAGGATCAATGACCTGATCTCTATTACGGACGGGACCGCCGAGCTGGTCACGATGGTGACATCCGTGACAGACAATGACACAGAAGCGGGTATTGCAGAAGACGACTTCATACTGGGAGGGACAAGCATCAAAGTGGTCGAGTGCTCGATCATTGGAAGTGTACATCATGGGAAATTCAGTAAGGCTTTGGATCAGTATCCTACAACGGATATCACCGCCCGGGAGATTGGCGGAGAAGAGTTTTCCAGGATGATCAGCCGGCCGGACAGCGGGTTCTGTATCGGGAATTATGCCGTTTATCATTGCCCTGCATGGGTAGACGGCAACCGCTTTTTCCAGAGACATTCCTGCATCGTGGGGAATACCGGTTCTGGAAAATCAGAGACAGTGGCGAAGATCCTGGAGGAGACGAGCAGGCTCCCGGGGGCAAATATCATAGTGTTCGATATCCATGGGGAATACAGGGAGCTGTCATATGCCCGGAATATCCGATTTAGCGCTGCCATGCCATTCCCGATCTGGATGTTTGGATTTTCGGATATGGTCTCCAATATTTTGAAGATCAAAGAGGAGTCGGCTACGGTTGCCATGGCAGCGCTTCGGAAATGTTACAACCAGATCTGCCCGGAAGGAAACGAGGGGAAACCGGTCTATTTCAGCTATAAAAAACTGATCGACCATCTTAAAGGGCTGAATGAGGATCAGGTGGAGACAGGAGAATTTTACAAGACGGGAGCCAACGCAGGACTGCCTAAGAAAGTAAAGGGCGAATACAATGGACGTCTCCACAGCATTATCAGCACATTGGAATCCAAGGAAAACGATGCAAGACTATCGTTTCTCTTCCAGGACGCTGGCCAGAGTTATCTGGCAGAGCTGGTGCTCCAGATCCTCAGCAATGATAAGCCGGTCAAAAACATTGACCTCTCCAATATGCCTCATGATATCGCAATCGCGGTGATCGGGGCGGTAACAAAACTTATTTACGGGGTGCAGCAGACGTTTAAGGATGGGGAGATCATACCAGTGGCACTGGTATGCGACGAAGCTCACGTTTATATACCGAACAATTTTCAGCTTTCGGCTTCCGAACGGCGCATGGTTGAGATCTTCGAGAACATTGCGAAAGAGGGGCGGAAGTTTGGTATGACGCTTTTTGTAGCAAGCCAGCGCCCCTCAGAATTGAATAAAACCATCATGGCCCAATGCGCAAACTTTATTGTATCAAAGCTGAATAATGAGACAGATAAATCCATGGTCAAAGGCATGCTGCCGGATGGAAATGAGGATATCATCGATTCCACGACTACGTTCAGTCCTGGAGAAGTTCTGATAATAGGGGATGCGGTTCCTATTCCGTTGAAAATCAAAGTAGAACTTGCTTCGGAACGGCCGCAGTCAAGAACAATTGACTTCTGGGATTCCTGGAAGAAAGGGATGGAGGCCGATCTGGTCAGTGGAATTGAAAGATATATAAATTCTTAAAGAAAGGAGAGAAACAATGAAACACATCAACATTGAGCAGTTCTCAAACGGAGAGCTGACCCAGCAGATCAACCGGGAGATGGAGGCGGTAGCCAGGAATATCGCGGATCCGAATACGGAGGCAAAGACAGCCCGGAAGATTACTGTAACCATTACCCTGAAACCGAATGAGCAGAGGGACTTCATAACGACCAGTATCACGACGAAGTCCACGCTAGCACCAACGCTTGGCACAGTGACCGCGCTGGCAGTCGGGAAGAACCTGAAGACCGGCGAGATTGAAGTGGGAGAGATCAGGAACCAGATCCCCGGGCAGATGAACCTGACAGATGTAGAAACACAGCAGCCCGCCGAACCGGTCCAGGAAGTCAACGGAAAAACAGTTGACACAGAGACCGGAGAGATCATCGGAGAGACAGTCGGCGGTAATGTAGTAGATCTGAGAAAAGCAAGAGAAGCATAAGGAGGATAAAGAAAGATGTTTGCAGGATTGAAAGAAGCACTGCAGTATGTGAATGGACTCAAAGAAGAGAGCATGCAGCCGATCGTGACCGAGATCGCGGGAAAGACCTATTGCAATAAGGATCTTACAAGATATGACAGAGAGAATCTGGCGGAAGCCATCCATGTGAACACCCTGTCTGCAATGGTGGACTACATCACTGGTAAGAGAGAGGAGCTTCGTAAGAAGATGATCTTACATATCATAAGCCCGAAAGAAGTATCTTTATACTCCGGGCTTCTGGAAGAGCGGAACAGGGAAACTCTTTTCGTGTGCGATGCCATCGTGAATGAATTCCAGTTTGATAAGTATTATGATCAGGAGCGCTTTCTGATCGAGCTGCAGGCGAACTTTGCAGAGAACGATGATCTGATGACGATCATGCAGGTGGCTGGCAATATTCAGGCAGGAACTACGGCGTCCTATTCGGATGACGGTATTTCTCAGAAAACAACGATCAAGACCGGCGTACAGCGCGTCGATGTGCAGGTCCCGAACCCCGTGAAGCTGATCCCGTACCGTACTTTTGCAGAGATCGAACAGCCGTCCAGTCTGTATGTATTCCGCGTTAAGGATGATGGAAACGGAGCTCCGGCGTTTAAGCTAGTAGAGGCAGACAACGGACTCTGGAAACACGCTGCCATGTTGAAGATCAAGGACTACTTTGAGCATGAACTGTCAGATGAATATAAGGAAAACCTGACGATCATCGCATAAAACGCTGCATCTCCTTGGAATTATGATAGACGTCACACGTAACTTGAAAACCGAAGACTTGCCGGCACCGGAAATGAAGTCCGGTGCCGGGGAAAGGAGAATGAGATGCAGTCAGTTACATTTCAGGTGCCCGGCAAGCCGCAGGGAAAAGCCCGGGCCCGCACTGTTTATAATAAGCATCTGAAGCACAGCATTTCCTATACGCCGGAGAGGGATCTGCTCTATGAGAACCTGATCAAAACCTTATATATGCAGGCTGCGGAGGGCGTCCGTTTTGAGAAAGGGACACCGGTGACACTTCGGATCGTGGCCAGATTTGAACCGCCAAAGAGCGCGTCAAAGAAGCGGCAGCAGCAGATGCTCTCCGGGGAGCTCCCGCCGCTGAAGAAGCCGGATATCGATAATATTGTGAAAGTGGTTGCGGATGCCTTGAACGGCGCGGCATACCACGATGATACACAGATCATATTTACTGTGGCAAAGAAAGTCTATTCCGCAGTGGAGGGGCTGGATATCGCGGTTGAGGAATATACGGGCGGAAGGTAGGTGACAGCATTGGCTAGACCAAAGAAGAACGGCCTGTCATACTTCCCTCTGGACGTGGATTTTTTTGAAGATCCAAAGATAAAGATACTGAGATCCCGATATGGGCGGGATGGTATCGTGTTTTATATCTATCTGCTCTGTGAGATCTATAGGCACGGATATTACATACAGATGGATGACGATTTTGAGTATATTATTTCGGATGATCTGAAAATGGATCAGAATAAGGTGAATCAGGTCTTGAACTTCTTGCTGTCACGGTCACTGTTTGATAACACACTTTTTCAGTCGGACAAGGTCTTGACCTCTGCCGGGATACAGAGGAGATTTCAGCTCGCCGTAAAAGAGCGGGCAAGGAAAAATCCGATCGAAGTCGGGCGGTTCTGGCTTTTGAAAAAAGAGGAGACGGAACCCTTTATTAAATGCACCCTTTTTGCAGGTTATTCCGGGAAATCAGAGGGTTATTCCGGGAAAAACGAGGGTAATTCTACGGAAGAATCCCTAAAGAAAAGTAAAGTAAATAAAAGTATATATAATACGGGATTCACCCCAGAATTGGAACGGGCATTCCAGATGTATCTCCTTGTCCGTAAGAATAACTTCGGAGAGATATCAGGGGAGCAGATCCAGGCATTGAGGGATGACCTGCAGAGCCTGAGTGATAAGGAAGAGGAGCAGATCGCCATCGTGAAGAAAGCGACGGCCAGCGGATGGAAATCTTTCTATACGACAGAGAAGAAGAGGGGGCGTTCAGGCAGCACAAAAGAGAAAGTAAAAGACAATAATAATTTTGAGCGCAGGAGCTATGATATGGACGCATTGGAAAGGAGTCTTCTCGGTGACGGATGATGAACTCAGAAAAATATATTATCCTATCGCAGAGTCATGGAAGCTGATAAGAGAGTTCTGTGATGCGACAGGGACGCCTGTTGAGTGTTTCAAAGTGCAGGAGCAGGCGAAAGACATTTTTGAAAAAGCAGGCAAGACAAAGTTTGCCGAAGAAATTATAGCCGCTACGGTGAATGAGATAGACCGGATCATGCGGGAGAATGGAGAGAAGGAAGTATGACAGAAATAAAGAAGATACTGTTTGATAAGGAAAAGTTAAAGCATGCCATATCGGAGAAAAATTATACATACAAATCATTATCAGAGGCAATGGGATACGGAAAATCTTATATTAGCGACACTGTAAAGCGTGGATGCTTAATGCGGATCGGAGATTATAAGCTAATGTGCTCATACCTTGAAGTTCGCGAAGACGATCTTAAACCGAATGAAGAAATTAAGAATGACGCAGCCACCACTGCCAATTTTCGTGAGCATGAAACAAGGGTTAATCAGATGTTTTCAGACCTGACAAAGTATGTCGGGCATAGGCTGGATGGGATACAAAAGTCAATTGATGCCATTGGTGATGATGTCAGGGCGTGTAGATCAAATACGAATACACTTAAGATCCAGAGCGAGAAAATAAAAGAGAAGATTGACGGGCTGCGGTTAGATACCAACGATGCACTTGCGGACATTACAGATAAGCTCGCAGGAATCGTCGATGTTTCGGGATCAGAGAAATTAAGACAGGCAAAGGCTTTCCTCGCAAAAATACTAAATGAAGGGCCATATGATGAAAATAAGATTTATCTGGAAGCCCAAAAGTTACAGATCGCTAAAAAATATGTGGATAGAGCGAAGTCTGAATTAGGAGTATTAGTGGAAACAAATGGATACGGAAACAATAAGACGAAGAACTGGTATTTTGGATAGAAAGGAGCCAGCCTCCGGCCGGGGCAAGGGTATACCGGGCTTCTTGAAAGATGGACAAAGAGCAGAAGTGGAAAACAGCAGATGAGGTCTTCCTCTGGTGGATGGAGGACGACAACATCCCGGGGCAGATGAGCATAGATGATTTTCCGGAGGTAATGCCATGAAAAAGAAAACACCAGAACAGACAATAGAGATTCTGGCCCAAGACATTGTAAGAGAGGTGGGGGCCTGGGAGTACAAAAACGAAAACGGATGCTCAGACCCGTTCTGGACGGATGGCATGAACATGAACCTGAACCGGAACCATATTATCTACGACAAGAGACAGATTGAAAAAGTATGCCGGGATAATGGACTACCTCTCCCGGAAGAGTATTACACACCTACGCCGCCGGAAGTCAGTAATTATTATATGGCGAATCTAAAAAATAAGCGCAGAGTGCAGATGATCGGGAACCGGGAGATGCTTACAACGAAGCGGAATAAGTATGACAGAGATCAGATGTCTCTGTTTTAGAACAGAACAAACGAAAGGAGGGCGAAGATGCATATATTAAAATTTTATGGATACAGTGATGATACATTCGGAGAGTATGGAGAGACTGGACAGGATGTGGATAACTGCGGAAGTCTGGGGCCAGTTCAGTGTGTTATAGACTGCGGAGAGCAGGGAAGGCTGATGGTGATCGGCCAGTATACCAAAGCGTCGCTGGATAACGGATGCTGGATGATAGGCGTAAGTAAGGTGAAAGAGTATGATGATTTCCCGGATTGGAAGATTGTGGCGGGATATTGCGCGGAAGTCGAGTATTCCCCGGAGCTTGTTATCGAGATTCCGGACGGCCCTTTTGAACTTGAGTGGTACAAAAACGGAGTAAGAGTAGACGAGTGAAAGGAGAGAAGAAATGAAAGAATTAAAATTATATACGTGTGAATTTTGTGGGACTAATTATTCTCAGAAGCGTGTTTGCGAAGAGTGCGAAAAGAGTCATTTGATTGCTAAGAAGATTAAGCGACAGAGATACGTTCCGATGAAAAACAATCAGAAGGGACATCCTATATCAATTGATGTTCAATTCGATAACGGAGACATCGTGACATACAAGCGTGGGTGAGGAGATCATTATGAAAAGATTAACAGCAATTAGTGAGAATGGAAAAGCATATTATCCGTACTGTTTTAGAGAAGATACTTGTGACGGATGTGGGAGTTCGGAGAAATGCGGCCAGTGTGAATTATCACTTAAAGTCTGCGAGACACTTGCGGCGTATGAAAACACCGGCCTCACCCCGGAGCAGGTCATGGAGCTGAAGGAGCGGGATACGGCAAAATCACCGAGAGAAATATGTGAT
>CALWAR010000075.1 GCA_944375765.1 uncultured Mediterraneibacter sp.
CACTGTTTTTATCATAAGAAAGAAAAAATCGCTACACCACAGCCTCCGTAGGCCATCGCGCAGCGATTTTGTTCAATACGAATTTACCGTGCGATCTGGTTTCTATTCCGCCATTCTCTTGGCGAGATTCCATACACATTTTTAAATGCCCTTGAGAAGTGCAGCTGGTTCGGATACCCCACTGCATTGCCGATATCGCTGATCGAAAGAGTGGTCAGCTTCAGGAGTTCAGCGGCCTTTGCCATGCGGTAGTTCAGCAGGAACTGCTGCGGGGAACTCCCGACGGTTTCTTTGAAGATTCGTCCGAAATATGTGCGGTTGAGGCCGCAGAACGAGGCGATCCCCTCTACGGAGATATCATTCTGGAAGTTATGTTCGATATAGTTGAGGGCCTCCCTGATATAGAAGTCTCTCACTCTTCCGCCTGAGGTGAGCCGTGTGGAAGCCGCAGAGCGGGACAGATAATCGATAAAGAGATAGAGATGACCGATCAGATGGAACGGGGACTCGCCACTGTGTCCGGCGATATAGACCATCTCATTCATCATGCTTTCCCTCAGATCCTTATAAGAAGCGTGATAGACAGGGTGATCCGGCGTGAGACCGGCCATCTCGATGATCTCCCGGGCTTTCATGCCGTCGAACTCGATCCATACGTATTCCCAGGGGAGCTTCTGGTCAGCGATGTATGTGTTGACCTGACGGGGGAATATCATGAAGCCCTGTCCGCTCCTGATCTGGTATTCACAGGTGACGCCCCTGGAATTATCCGCCATCAGTTTTCCCGTACCGGAGAGTACATAGTGGAAAAGATAATGGTTTCTGGAGGCGGGGCCGAAAGAATGAGCAGGGCTGCACTGTTCTCTGCCGAACTGGTACAGGTTCAGGTCCACGAAGTTTTCATTTGGGAATACGGAAAAAACAGTCTCGTTCATATAGATGTCTCCTTATTTTGGCAGATGTTCTCGTTTACTGCTTTTAAAGATTATACATGAAAATATATCAAAATGCGACCTGACATTACGTAAATAAAATATAAGTCGCATATTGATATAAAACACGGAAAATGCGGATATTTTTAGAGGCATTTTGCAATGTTATAATCAACACATAAGCGGAAATAACTAAGGGAAGGAGCTGAACTATTATGAAAAAGAAAAACGCAGTGAGCGCGGCGCTTGCAGCGACTATGCTCACAGCAGCCATTCTTCCGGGATGCAGTTCAGGCAAAGAAAGCGGAGTAACAGAGATCGAGATCCTGCAGTACAAACCGGAAGCAGCAACGTATTTCGACCAGGTGGAGGATGAGTTCAATGAAACGCACGATGATATCCGACTGACCATCAGTTCTCCGAATGATGCAAGTACAATCATGAGGACAAGGTTTATCAGGGAAGACTATCCTGACATTATCGGCATAGGGGGGGATATCAACTATTCCTACTATGTTGACGCGGGCATACTGGCGGACGTCTCCGACTATGCGGGCCTTGCCGACATCAATCCATCCTACATCGACATCCTGGAAAACCTCGAGATCGTTCCGACCGACGGTACATATGGAGTTCCCTATGTGGCAAATGCCGCAGGTATCCTGTACAACAGGGATCTGTTTGAGGAGCACGGGTGGGAGATCCCGGAGACGTGGACGGAACTGATCGATCTGTGCGAAGAGATCGAGGCTGAGGGGATACTTCCGTTCTATTTCGGATTCCGCGATACATGGACATGTCTGGCTCCGTGGAATGCCCTTGCAGTAGGACTTGCCCCGTCGGACACATGCCAGAATGTCAACGCGGGTGAGACGACATTTACAGAAGAATACCGCGAGACGGCGGAGAAGTGTCTGGAACTTGTGAGCTACGGGCCGGACGATCCGTTCGCATACGGATATAACGACGCGTGTACGGCGTTTGCCAACGGCGAGTCTGCGATGTATCCGATCGGAAGTTATGCAGTGCCGCAGATCCTGTCTGTAAATCCGGACATGAACATCGATTCATTTGTAATGCCGGGCAATGACAATGCGGCTGACAATACCCTGAACTCAGGAGTCGACCTGATGTTCGCAGTGACGGAAGAGTGTGAGAACAAGGACGCGGCGCTCGAGGTTATTGATTTCCTGCTGGAGGACGAGAATATCCAGGCGTATATCGACGACCAGAATGCGATCCCGTGCAAGACCGGAGATTTCCAGCTTGCATCCCAGCTTGACGGCATGACTTCATTCATCGAGTCGGGCAACATGACGGACTACCAGGACCACTATTATCCGTCAGAGATGGCGGCGGACGCGCTGATCCAGACTTTCCTGATCGATGAGGATGTGGACGCGTTTCTGAGTGATTTCGATACGCGCTGGCAGAGATATAACCGGGATATCATCCGTGAAGTGCAGGAATATAACGAAGAACACGGAACAGCCGAGTAGGAAAGGAGCGGGGAAATATGAAAAAAGTAAATGACAGCAAGCGGACATATATGCTGATCACAATACCGATCCTGGCACTGTTTGTATGTTTTAACACAGTACCGCTGATCCGCGGTGTGATCTACAGTTTTACGAACTTCAAAGGCTTTGGAGATTATGACTGGGTAGGTCTTAGAAACTACATGGATCTGTTCACGGATCCCAGGATCGGCAACTCCTATCTGTTTACGATCAAGCTGGCCATCGTAGCGACGATCGTGACAAACGTGATCAGTCTGATCCTTGCGCTCGGCCTGAACAGCAAGATCAAAGGCAAGACATTTCTGCGCGCGGCTTACTTCGTGCCGAACGTACTCGGAGCGCTGGTCGTAGGATATATCTTCCAGTACATTTTTACATATATCCTGCCTGAGCTAGGGAAAATGATCGGAAGCGAGACGCTGAGCACCAGTATGCTCTCAAGCACAAGTCTGGCGTGGATCGCCATCGTAGTCGTGTGTGCATGGCAGAATATCGCGATGAACACGATCATCTATATCTCCGGTCTGCAGACAGTGCCGGAGGACGTGTATGAAGCCGGCGATCTTGACGGAGCCACAGGCTGGAAAAAGTTCAGATATCTGACATTCCCTCTGATCATTCCTTTCTTCACGATCAACATGGTTCTCTGTGTGAAGAACTTCCTGATGGTATTCGATCAGATCATGGCGATGACACAGGGAGGACCTGCCCAGAGCACGGAATCCATCTCCCACCTGATCTATCAGAACGGTATGGAGGGCGGAAGCTTCGGATATCAGAGCGCCAACGCGGTAGTATTCTTTATCGTCATCGTGGTGATCTCCGTGGCACAGATGTCCATATCAAGTAAGAAGGAGGAACAGTTATAATGTATGAGAAAATGAAAGCAAGAGTAAACTGGCCCATTACGATCCTTCTCTTTATCGGACTGCTCACGATAGCATTCCCGCTGTATATGGCGATTGTCATCGCCTTTAAGCAGCCGTCGGAAATGACGACAAGTATCTCCGGGATACTCTCGCTGCCCGAGTTATGGAGTTTGAGCAACTTTGCACAGGCGATGGAAGTGACCGACTTCTGGCGTTCGCTTGGAAACAGTCTTCTCGTCACGGTAGCGACCGTCCTTCTCAGCATCGTGCTCCATTCCCTGATGGGATTTGCGGTGGGGAGAAACAAGGCGCACAGCAGATTTTACAATTTCGTATATCTGTTCATCGTAAGCGGTATGTTCGTACCTTTTGCGATCCTGATGATGCCTCTGGCAAAGCAGACGGCGGAGATGCATCTCGCAAACTGGGCCGGTGTTATCCTCCTTTATGTGGTATTCTATATGCCGATGAATTTACTTTTGTACACAGGATATCTCGTGAATATCCCGATCGCGCTTGAGGAAGCGGCAAGAGTAGACGGAGCGAGCACATGGCGCACGTTCTGGAAGATCATCTTCCCGATCATGAAGCCGATGCACGCGACGGTCGCAGTTATCACAGCCCTTGCAGTGTGGAACGACGTTATGACGCCGCTTGTCATTATGGCGGGCAGCGGGCAGAACACGCTGCCGCTGGCACAGCTTACATTCCAGACGCAGTTCGGCACGAACTACAATCTGGCGTTCGCATCTTATCTGCTGGCGCTGATCCCGATCATCATCTTCTACGTGATCTGCCAGAAACAGATCATCAATGGTGTTGTAAACGGCGCTGTGAAGTAAATAACTGGATGTTCCTGTAACATCTGCTGCGGGCGAGGTGTGTACGCAGCCGTACACACCCCGCCCTTACATTAAATTCTTAGATCAGGAGTATCACAATATGAGCATAATATACGAAGAAAAACGGAAGACAATCACTCTTCACACAAAGAATACGACCTATCAGATGCAGATCGACAGATATGGATTTCTTCTGCACCTGTACTATGGAAAACGCGCGGATGGCTGCATGGATTACCTGCTGACGTTTTACGACAGAGGCTTCTCAGGAAATCCTTATGACGCCGGTAATGACAAAACATATTCGATGGATGCGCTCCCCCAGGAATTCCCGTCTCTTGGAACCGGGGATTATCGTACTCCGGCGTGCATCATCAAGAATACAGACCGGACATACTGCAGCGATTTCCGGTATGAGAGCCATACGATAAAGGAGGGGAAATATTCTCTCGAAGGTCTCCCGGCAGTGTATGCCGCAGACGATGAGGCACAGACTCTTGAAGTGGCGCTCGTCGACCGTGTGACAGGCGTGCGCGCGGAGCTGCTTTACGGCGTGCTTCCCGAGTATGATATCATCACCCGGAGCGTACGCATCAATAATGCGAGCGACGGACATATATCTGTGAAGAAACTGGCTCCGGCCTGCCTGGATATGGTGGGCGGTCAGTATGACTTTATCACTTTCTACGGCCGCCATGCCATGGAGAGAAACTACCAGAGGATGCCGATCGGACATGGCGTCTCCAGGATCGGGAGTTTAAGAGGATCTTCAAGCCATCAGTACAATCCGGCGGTCATTGTGGCGGAGAAAGATACAACAGAAGATGCCGGCGGCTGCTATGCCATGTCTTTTGTGTACAGCGGCGGCTTCCAGAGCGAGGCAGGGCAGGACCAGTACTATCAGACGCGCGTGCTCATGGGGCTGTCAGAAGAACAGTTTGCCTATCCGCTGAGCGCGGGCGAACAATTTCAGTCGCCGGAAGTGATCCTGAGCTATTCTTCCGAGGGGTTATCAAAACTTTCACAGAACCTGCACCGGTGTATAAGGAAGCATCTGTGCCGGGGAAAATATAAAGAGACAGTCCGTCCCATCCTTTTGAACAGCTGGGAGGCGTCCTATTTTGATTTTACCGGGGAATCTCTTCTTCAGCTTGCTCAGCAGGCGGCAGATCTGGGGATCGAGATGTTCGTCATGGACGATGGATGGTTCGGACAGCGTGACAGTGAGCTCAGAGGGCTCGGAGACTGGAAAGTCAATGAAAAGAAACTTGGCTGCACGCTTGGAGAACTGATCCGGAAGATCAATGATATGGGATTAAAGTTCGGAATATGGATCGAGCCGGAGATGGTAAATGAAGACAGCGACCTCTACCGGGAACATCCGGACTGGGCGTTCGTCATACCGGGACGCAGGCCGAACCGTTCCAGACATCAGCTCGTGCTCGACTTTTCCAGGAAAGAAGTTGTGGATCATATTTATGAGCAGATCTGCGGCGTACTCGATCAGGGAAATGTAGAATATATCAAATGGGACATGAACAGAAGCCTTGCAGATATCTACTCCGCAACTGCCGACAGCCAGGGAAGAGTGCTCCACGACTATGTGCTTGGTCTGTATGATTTTCTTGAGAGACTGGTCAGGCGCTATCCTGATATCCTGATCGAGGGCTGCAGCGGCGGCGGCGGGAGATTCGACGCGGGGATGCTCTACTATACGCCTCAGATCTGGTGCAGCGATAATACAGATCCTATCGACCGCCTTGAGATCCAGTACGGGACTTCGTTTATCTACCCGATCTCGTCAGTGGGCTCTCATGTATCTGCTTCTCCGAACCATCAGACAGGCAGATGTACTTCCATGAAGACAAGAGGGATAGTGGCTCTTGCAGGTACGTTCGGCTATGAACTGAATCTCCATGAACTCAGTGAAGAGGATAAGAAAGAGATACGCACACAGATTGAGGTATATAAGAGATTTGCATCTCTGATCCAGAGAGGGCTCTACTACAGGATCACCAGTCCCCAGACAGACAATCTCGGAGCATGGGAGTTTGTATCAGAGGATGGGGAAGAAGCGCTCGTGCAGGCGGTGAACATCCGGCAGCACGCAAACATGACGGTAGATTATATCAGGATAAAAGGTCTCAAAGAGAATACGATGTATCGGGAGACGGGGAGCGGAAAGGTATACAACAGCACGGCTCTCAAAGAGACGGGACTGCCGATGCCGGTCGCACTCGGCGAGTACCGGGCATATCAGTGGCATTTTGTATGTGAAGAATCATAAATGGGGGCACATGACATGGCAAAGAGAATGAAAGCTGAAGACAAGGTTTATCAGGAAAGACTTGCCCGTCATCATGATGAGCTGCGCTGGCTCTACATGGAGCTGTATGACAATGACGATATGTTCGCGGAACTGTGCGGCCAGATGAAACGCTGGTACGACGAGAGGAGCGCTAAACTCAAAAAGCTCGACTCTGAGCGCGAGGCGGCGGGAGAGTGGTACCGCAGAAGAGACATGCTCGGCATGATGATGTATATCGACAATTTCGCGGGCAATATCAAAGGTGTGCAGGAGAAGCTGCCGTATCTTGAAAAATGCAATGTAAATTACATCCATCTCATGCCTTTTCTCGACTCTCCGAAAGGCCGCTCCGACGGAGGATATGCGGTGGCGGATTTCCGCAGGGTGAAGCCGGAGCTCGGGACGATGAAGGATCTGTCCGAACTGGCGGAGAAATGCCACGAAAAGGGGATCAGCCTGTGTATGGATTTTGTCATGAACCATACGTCGGAGGATCATGAGTGGGCTGTGAGGGCACGTCAGGGTGACGGCGAGTATATGAGCCGGTATTTCTTCTATTCCGATCCGTCCATCCCGCAGGAATATGAAAAAACGGTTCCGCAGGTATTCCCGACGACTGCGCCGGGCAATTTTACATATCTGCCGGAACTGGGACATTATGTCATGACGACATTCTATCCGTACCAGTGGGATCTGAACTACCGTAATCCGCGTGTATTCAACGAGATGATGTACAACTTTCTCTATCTTGCCAACCAGGGCATGGATATCATCCGCATCGACGCGGTGCCCTACATCTGGAAAGAACTTGGTACGAACTGCAGAAATCTTCCCCAGGTGCATACGATCGTCCGTATGATGCGCATGATCGGTGAGATCGTGTGTCCCGGTATCGTCCTGCTCGGGGAGGTGGTTATGGAGCCTGATAAGGTGGCGCCGTACTTCGGGACAGTTGAGAAGCCGGAGTGCCACATGCTTTACAATGTGACTACCATGGCGACGACGTGGAATACAGTGGCGACCGGTGATATCCGGCTTCTGAGAAAACAGATGGACATCGTCTGCTCTCTGCCACGGGAATACACGTTCCTTAACTATCTGAGATGCCACGACGATATCGGATGGGGACTTGACTACGCAACGCTCAGCGAGTGGGGGATGAAAGAAGTGCCTCACAAGAAATATCTGAATGATTACTTCCAGGGTAAGATCGGGGGAAGCGTAAGCCGCGGCGAACTCTACAATGAGGACCCTGTGACGGGCGATGCCAGGTTCTGCGCGACTACGGCTTCTATGTGCGGCGTCGAGAGCGCAGGGTTTGAGGGTGATCAAAGGAAGATGGATCAGGCGATCACAAAGGATGTGATGCTCCATGCGTATATGTTCACTCAGTCAGGGATCCCGATGCTCTACAGCGGCGACGAGATCGGACAGGTGAACGACTACACCTACAAAAAAGATCCTGAGAAAGCACCGGATTCCCGCTACATCCACAGAGGGAAGTTCTGCTGGGATCTGACGGAGAATATCGGAAATAAGAAGAGCGTACAGGGCAGGATATTTACCGCTCTTGACAATCTTGAGAGGATCCGCAGGAGCGAAGCGGTATTCAACGCCGACGCTGAGGTGTACACGAAAGACTACAGCGACCGGTCTGTGCTGTGGGTAGTCAGAAAAGCGAAAGGGGAAGAGCTCCACGCGGTATTTAACTTCAGCGATCTGCCGAAGACCATATGGATGCCGGAAAAAGCAGAGTACACCAACCTGCTCAGTGGCGGTACGGATGAACTGGCGACAGTGGATATGCCTGGCTGGGGATTTTTCTGGATGAAGAGAAAGATTTGACATTTGCGGCGGCAGACTATATAATAAATGACGAAACAAGGGCGTTTTCTGATGGCGGAGAACGCCCTTTTGTCTTTAGAGGAGAAGATCCCGTCAGAGAAATCCAAAATGAAAAGGAGGTTTCATTTTTATGCATAATTACACAAGAGAGGATATCCTGCGGCTCGTAGACGAGGAGGATGTGGCGTTCATCCGTCTGCAGTTTACGGATATCTTCGGGACGATGAAAAATATGGCCGTGACAGTCAGCCAGTTGGAAAAGGCGCTTGACAACAGATGTATGTTCGACGTATCCTCTCTTGACGGGCTTTCCGGCGAGGAGGATTCGGATATGTATCTTCATCCCGATCTGAGCACGTTTGAGATATTTCCCTGGCGTCCCCAGCAGGGCAAGGTGGCGCGCCTCATCTGCGATGTGTACCGGACGGACGGCACTCCGTATGAAGTTGATCCGAGATATGTCCTTAAGAGAGCCATATCCCATGCAGCCGGGATGGGATATACGCTGAACGCAGGCCCGGAGTGTGAGTTTTTCCTGTTTCATACAGACGAGGACGGACTTCCGACGACGCTGACTCATGAGAGGGGCGGATACTTTGACGTAGGGCCGGTTGATCTTGGAGAAAACGCGAGAAGAGACATGGTACTGACGCTGGAGGAGATGGGCTTTGAGATCACTTCGTCCCATCACGAGATAGCGCCGGCCCAGCACGAGATCGATTTCCGGTACGATGAGGCTCTGGTGACAGCCGATAATCTCATGACTTTCAAGATGGTGGTAAAAACCATTGCCAAACGGCACGGACTCCATGCCACTTTCATGCCTAAGCCGAGGATCGAGACATACGGCTCCGGGATGCATATCAATCTCTCTCTGAGCTGCGGCGGCGTCAATGTGTTCCAGAGTAAGGAGGATAAAAACGGTCTGAGCCAGGAGGGATACTATTTTATCGGCGGGCTGATGAAGCATATGAAAGCGATCACATGTATCACAAACCCTACGGTCAACTCATACAAGCGGTTTGTCCCGGGATATGAGGCCCCGGTCTACATGGGATGGTCTTCCAGAACGCGGGGCCCGCTCATCCGCGTGCCGTCCGGCAGAGGAGAGAACACGAGGATAGAGCTTAGAAGCCCGGATGCGACGGCGAATCCCTACCTTGCTCTCGCGGTACTTCTCATGGCGGGGCTGGACGGCATCGAGAATAAGATCATGCCGCCGGAATGTATCGACGAAAACATACAGAAAATGACTCAGGAGCAGCGGGAAAGGCTGGGAGTGCAGGAACTTCCAGGATCGTTAAAAGACGCGGTGGAAGAACTTGAAAAAGACGAGCTGATCCAAAGCGTACTCGGAGAAGACCTTGCAAATAAGATCATCCGGGCGCATAAGAAAGAGTATAAGGCATACTGTATGCAGGTGACAGACTGGGAGATCGAAAATTATCTCTACAAAGTGTGAGGCGCTACGGGCGCTGTACAGATACAAAAAGGCAGCGGAAGGAGGCGTGGGTTTGAGCAGTATCATCGTTGCATTTTCAAAACGGGAAAATGCCGTAAACATAAGAAACATCCTTGTAAAATCCGGCCTCGGGGTGTCCGCTGTCTGCCAGACAGGCGCAAAAGCGCTGCAGTACGCAGAGCTGTGGAACGACGGGATTGTGATCTGCTCAGGACAAATGCAGGATATGCATTATATGCAGCTTAGAGAATATCTCCCGGAGGGATTCGAGATACTGCTGATCGCCTCGCCTGATCTGTGGGCGGATGGTCTGCCGGACGGAGTGGTAGGGCTCCCCCTGCCTATCAGGATATACGACCTGCTCAATACGATAGAGATGATCCGGCACTCTCAGGAGCGGAGGCGCAGAAAGAGGCGCGAGGCAGGAAAGACAAGGAGCGCGCAGGAACGCCAGGTCATCGATCAGGCAAAGGCTCTGCTGATGGAGCGGAACAATATGACAGAAGATGAAGCGCACAAATACGTGCAGAAGACGAGTATGGAAAGCGGAACAGACATGGCGGAGACGGCAAGGATGATACTGACCGTGATGAAAGAGTAGTTCGGGTTTGCTTTCGCCGCGCCGGCGTGTATAATAGGGATAACAGAATATATGGAAAGTAAGGGATATATTTATGAGATTTACAAAGATGCAGGGCCTTGGAAACGATTATGTATATGTGAACTGCCTGAAAGAGAAGACAGACGATCCGTCGGCGCTGGCAGTTAAGATCAGCGACCGGCATTTCGGTGTGGGATCTGACGGACTGATCCTGATCAACCCGTCTGACAAGGCGGATTTTGAGATGGAGATGTACAATGCGGACGGATCCCGTGGAGAGATGTGCGGGAACGGTATCCGCTGCGTGGCCAAGTACGTGTATGACTATGGCCTGACCGACAAGACACATATATCAGTGGAGACGCTGGGCGGCATAAAGTATCTTGATCTGACAGTGGAAAACGGAAAAGTAAAGCTCGTAAAAGTAGATATGGGAAAGCCTGAGCTGGAACCGGCGAAGATCCCTGTGGCGGCAGAAGGAAGCAGAGTGGTGGACGAACCGATCCTCGTAGACGGAAAAGAATACCGCATCACATGTGTTTCCATGGGGAATCCCCACGCAGTCGTATATGTAGACTGTGACGTAAAAGAACTGCCCCTGGAGAAGATCGGACCAAAGTTCGAGACGCATGAACGTTTCCCGAACAGGATCAATACAGAGTTTGTCCGGGTGCTGGACAGAAACACTGCAGAGATGCGCGTGTGGGAGCGGGGTTCCGGCGAGACGCTCGCCTGCGGCACCGGGGCGTGCGCCGTGGCGGTGTCCTGTGTCCTCAACGGACTGACGGATGACGACGTGACAGTGAAGCTTCTGGGCGGCGACCTTCAGATCAGGTGGGACCGTGAGAAAGACACGGTCTATATGACCGGGCCGGCAGAAGTAGTGTTCGACGGAGAGTGGATATGTTAAAAGTACTAATTGCAGATGACGAAAAAAAGATATGCCGCCTGATCAACATGATATGTGACTGGGACAGACTGAATATGACGGTGGTAGGAAATGCGTATAATAGGTTCGAGGTACTGGAAAAAACAGACAGTCTGCAGCCGGACATCCTCATATTGGATATTAAGATGCCGGGGTGCGACGGGATTGAAGTTGTGCGCCGTCTGTCGGCACGGGATACAGCTCCCCAGATAATGATGATCAGCGGGCATGCTGATTTTGAATATGCACATGCAGCCATCAGGTATGGAGTCAGCAGTTACCTGCTCAAACCGATCAAGAAGACCGAACTCGAGAAAGAACTGTCAAAGATCAGTAAAGCATGCTGCCAGAAAAGGGAGAGAGAAGCGGCTGCCAGCAGACTGAAAAAGTACATAGAAGATGAAAGTGCAAGAAATCGTTCTGTATTTATAAGAGAAGTTCTTATGAAAGAGACGGGGGATATTCTTTCTGACAGAGAAGATATCAATGAGAGGTATGGCTATAAGTTTGAAGAGGGAATGTTCCGGGTATTGATCCTGCAGCTTCATTACAACTCAGAAAAGCACAGTACGGAAGTCCCGCAAAATGCAGCAGAAAAATATAAAGAAGCGATCCTTGAGAGTCTTTCGCCTGTATGCAGTGAGACAGAAATATATGCTGACGGAAATAAACTTTACATACTTTGCAATTACCCTGAGGATGAAAGGGAAAGTTTTGACAAAGAGGTCGCAAGACTGGTACAGAGGCTGTCAGAGAGAAGATTTATGCTGTGGAAGATAGATTTTTCTCTTGGCGCCGGAAAACCTGTGGAAGATATTAAGGGACTCAGGAACTCTTTGGAAGATGCGCTGAGCGCGGCAAGGGAAGTCCTGGTGGAGGGTTGTGAAAAGGTATTGAAATCCCGGGTGAAGCAGGGCAGGAAATATGATTCCGGCGTGATCAGGGAATTCAGCCAGCAGTGTGCAAAAGCGGTGGAACTCTTAGAGGAACAGATAGCTATAGACGCAGTGGAAAAACTAAAAGAATATACAGGATCAGAAGCAAGCCTTACAGGAGAAGACATTTTTGACATCGTAGCGGCAGCAGGGAAGCAGATGATCCTTACGGCAGCGCCGGCTCAGGAGGACGCCGAGAGTATGCGCTTTTGCGCGGAATGTGAGTTATGTACAAGCGTGGACGCCATACTGGAACTGCTGAAAAAGGAAATCTGTCTTTTGTTTGACAGGTTAAGGAACTAGGATTCCGGTGAAACAGAACGCAGGCCTATCAGAATAGCAAAGCAGTATATCCAGTTCCATTATATGGAGGCGCTGACACTTGAGACAGTGGCGTCTGCAGAGGGATTCAGCAGCAGTTATTTCAGCAGTCTTTTCAAGAAAGAAACAGGAACCGGATTTAACGAATATCTTGTGAAAATACGTATGGAGGAAGCTAAGAAGTTATTAACTAAGACTTCCCATACCTGAAATGGGCTTCGCTCCTTGAAAATTCAATATTTCAGCTGACAAAATAGTGATTTATGCCCCTATAGCCTCAGGATGGAGTGCGTTACGCAGATATTTCGGCAGTCTT
>CALWAR010000076.1 GCA_944375765.1 uncultured Mediterraneibacter sp.
ATATGTAGCTTAAGCATATATGGAACTGGGGAGCACTCCACTATCCCCTATGTTCCCTGTAACTTATCCACCATATCAGTTCATTATAAAAATCTTAGATTTTTGTCTTGACAACTGAGCCACTATATATTGTGCTGTATCAGGGGAATCAGATCGTTATTTTCTATGGTTCTAATTCCTGGAGCTATACAAGACTGGGGAGGATCGACGATCTGAGCGGCTGGTCAGAGGCTCTTGGAGACGGGGATGTAACTGTGACTTTTTCACTGGAGGAATAATTTTTCATTTCATTGAATCTCACCACACCGAATTCCATCAGTGTGTAGAGGATCGTCATTTTATATTTCCCGTTGATCAGAGATAGCGTATAACTGAATCCGGTAGTGCTTAAGTTTTCGTTGGAAATGCATCTTTTTCCCATTTCACACTCTCCTTTGGGTAAGTATTGTACCTGACTGTAAGTATCGCACTTTTATGTGCGTACTTGTTTTATGACGTATTCTTGTTATGATTGTAATATCAGCAGCAGAGAATGTCCCTGTGTCCAGAAAGACGATATGGATCAGATCTATCCGGCAGTGAAAGAGTGCGACGTGGTGGTTCTTGCTACACCCCTTTATTACTGGAATATGAGCGGTCAGATCCGGACAGCGATTGACCGTCTGTTTGCTCTGGAGGAGGGCGACGGCAACCGCTTAAGAGGACACGACAGGTTCTCCGCGCTACTGATGGCTGCAGAGGGAAACGGGTTTGACGACGTCCTTCTTTACTATGACCATCTGATGGAACATCTGAGATGGAAGAATCTCGGCCATGTCCTTGCCGGAGGCAATGAGGATGTGGGAGATATCGAGGGAAAACCGGAGCTTAAAAAAGCTTATGAGTTGGGAAAATCAATAAAGTAGTCCCGCTCATCTTTTCGTCCTGCTCTTTTTGCCACAACGATCCCCACGATGATCGCAGCGACGCAGATCACTGCAAAGATCATATGCCCGTTTTCCCATACCATGATACTCCTTTCCTTTCCTGACCTAAACTCTGCTTCTGTCTATTATAGTGAAAAGCGGCTGAAATAACAACAGAAACTGAAATATCTGCCAGGCAGGGGCAATATATCCGGCGGATGAAAACATGCATATGGGGAGTTCACAAATCAGGCCTGCTGCGATAAAATAGAATAAACTACATCAGAAAGGAAAGAAGATTATGAAAAAAGAAGTATTGGATTATGTTGTGAAAAAGACACAGGAGATGATGGAAGCGTTCTCATGCAGCGCAGAGGCGAAAGCAGCAGGCCAGGCATGGCTCGATGCTGTTGGGACCGGGAGAGAAGCGCAGGAAACCGAGAGATACATCGCGGAACTTGAAGCGGATATCATGCCCATAGACACGCTGATCGCGTTTGCCGAGTCCGAGGGCGGTGAGAAAGTATTCGGAGCAGAGAAGACAAAAGAAGTTGCAGCCCACGCAAAAGAGATCAAAGCAGCCGGCGCAAAATACTGCGACTGCCCGGCCTGCGCAGCAGTAGAAGCGATCCTTGTGAAAAAAGACGAGATGCTGAGCTGACGGATATCTGTCTGAGCAGATAAAGGAGAGACAGATCATGAAAATGAAGATCCTCTCATACAGAAGCGGGGAAGAAATAAACACTGTGCATATACGGCAGAACGGAAAGGTCAGAAACCGTCTGGCCGCGGCTGTGATCCTCCTTGCCTTAAGCGTGGGACTGATGGTGATATCGGCCCGGCAGCCGGGCTTTGCGCAGTGGTATTCTGTGCATATCTATCCTCTGGCTGTGACGACACTGGGCAGGATAAGCGGATGGCTTCCGTTCTCTGTGTCAGAAATCGGGATATATATACTGCTTCTTGCATTTTTGGCGACGCTGGTGCGCATGATCCTGGCCCGGTCCCGTACCGCTGCCGCGAGGTGGCTCTCGGGAGTCCTCCTTGCCGTGGGCATCCTGGCATTTCTCTATACGGCGTGCTGCGGGATCAACTATCACCGGTGTTCTTTCTCGGCGGAAGAAGGGATCGTTACATATGATTACAATGCCGACGCGCTCAGGGAGATCTGCATCTGGCTTACAGACGAGGTCAATGAACGGGCAGACAGAGTATCCCGTGACGATGACGGAGTAATGGAACTTAACGCGCCGGAGCAAAGCGGAGCGGTAGAGGCTATGCGCCGTCTTGCAGAGGAGTTCCCGTCTCTCGAAGGATATTATCCGCGGCCTAAAGAGCTCATCGTATCGGAGATTCTTTCTTATCAGGGACTTACCGGCATCTATCTGCCCTTTACCGTAGAGGCGAACTATAACGGAGATATGACCGCTTACAACAAGCCCTTTACCGCCTGTCACGAACTGTCCCATCTGCGGGGATTCATGCAGGAGCAGGAAGCGAACTTCATCGCGTTTCTTGCGTGCATTTCTTCCGGGCGCCCGGACTTTCAGTACAGCGGCTATCTCTCGGGATGGGTATACTGCATGAACGCCCTGTACCGTGCGGACTACGAGAGCTGGCAGGAAGTCAGGGCATTGCTGGACGAAGAGGCGGAGCCGGATCTTTCTTCAAATAATGCATTCTGGGACCGGTATGAGGGGATGATATCCGAGACGTCCGAACGGATCAACGATACATATCTCAAAGTGAACGGCCAGTCGGACGGTGTGCAGAGCTATGACCGGATGGTGGATCTGATCGTGGCGTATTTTGGGAACATGAATATTTGATACAGGAGATTTACTCCTTTTCCGAAATATGATAGAATAGCCCTGTTGAGCACATGGGATTCTGTTGCATGACGTGCTCATAGTGTATGAAAGTATATGTTTCAAGAAGGAGGATTACATGATCAAATTATATGACGGCGGCGTTTATCTCTTAAACGGCGCTGAGATAGTGGAAGATACAGGAAACGTACAGGTTCCCCTTTCAAAGGAAGAGGCGGCGCAGAATACGATGGCGTACGGCATCTTAAATGCGCACAACACCTCCGGAAATATGAAGAACCTGCAGATTAAGTTCGATAAACTGACGTCCCATGATATCACATTCGTCGGAATTATCCAGACAGCGCGCGCTTCAGGACTTAAGAAATTCCCGATACCGTATGTACTGACGAACTGCCACAACAGTCTCTGTGCAGTAGGCGGTACGATCAATGAAGATGACCACATGTTCGGACTGACCTGCGCGAAGAAATACGGCGGCGTCTATGTTCCGCCTCACCAGGCAGTCATCCACCAGTATGCCCGTGAGATGCTTGCAGGCGGAGGAAAGATGATCCTTGGTTCCGACAGCCATACGCGTTACGGAGCTCTCGGAACTATGGCTATGGGAGAGGGCGGACCGGAGCTTGTAAAACAGCTTCTCAACAAGACATATGATATCAGGATGCCGGGCGTGATCGCGATCTATCTTGACGGCGAACCGGCAAAAGGCGTGGGACCGCAGGACGTCGCGCTTGCGATTATCGGCGCGGTATTTAAAAATGGCTATGTAAACAATAAAGTGATGGAATTTGTCGGACCGGGCGTGAAAAAGTTAAGCGCTGATTTCCGTATCGGCATCGACGTTATGACGACTGAGACAACCTGCCTGTCCTCGATCTGGACAACAGATGAGAAGATCGAAGAGTTCTACGAGATCCACGGAAGAAGCGCAGACTACAAAGAGCTCAGTCCGGGTGCATGTACATATTACGACGGATGCGTCTATGTGGACTTAAGCGAGATCAGACCGATGATCGCAATGTCGTTCCACCCGAGCAACGTCTACACGATCGACGAGGTAAATGTAAACTTAAAAGATATCCTCCACGATGTAGAGCAGAAAGCGCTCGTAAGCCTTGACGGAGCGGTAGAGTATTCCCTCAAAGATAAGATCCGCGACGGAAAGCTCTATGTAGATCAGGGCATCATCGCGGGATGTGCAGGCGGCGGATTTGAAAACATCTGCGCAGCGGCAGACATTATCAGGGGGCGCAACATCGGTTCCGATGCATTTACATTCAGCGTATATCCGGCAAGTATGCCGATCTATATGGAACTGGTGAAGAACGGTGCGGTAGCTGACCTGATGGAAGCGGGAACTGTCGTGAAGACTGCATTCTGCGGGCCGTGCTTCGGCGCGGGCGACACACCTGCGAATAACGCGTTCTCCATCCGCCACACAACAAGAAACTTCCCGAACCGTGAGGGCAGTAAACTCCAGAGCGGGCAGATTTCCTCCGTGGCTCTTATGGACGCCCGTTCCATCGCTGCGACGGCGGCAAATAAAGGATATCTCACATCAGCGACAGATCTGGATGTGGAGTACAAAGGCCAGAAATATCACTTTGACAGCAACATTTATGCAAATCGTGTATTTGACAGCCATGGCGTGGCAGATCCGGGCGTAGAGATCCAGTTCGGACCGAATATTAAAGACTGGCCGGAGATGTCCGCACTTCCGGAAAACCTGATCGTAAAAGTTGTATCCGAGATCCACGATCCGGTCACGACGACGGACGAGCTTATCCCGTCGGGAGAGACTTCCTCCTACCGCTCCAATCCGCTTGGCCTTGCTGAGTTCGCGCTCTCAAGAAAAGATCCGGCATATGTGGGACGCGCAAAAGAAGTGCAGAAAGCACAGAAAGCCATCGAATCAGGCACATGCCCTCTCGATGCACTGGAAGAACTGAAACCGGTAATGGACACGATCCAGAAGACATATCCGGAAGTCGGCAAAGGAAATATCGGCGTCGGAAGCACGATCTTTGCAGTGAAGCCGGGAGACGGATCTGCACGTGAGCAGGCAGCGTCCTGCCAGAAAGTGCTGGGCGGCTGGGCGAATATCGCCATCGAGTACGCTACGAAGCGCTACCGCTCCAACCTCATCAACTGGGGAATGCTCCCGTTCCTGACAGACACAGATCACGAGCACCTGCCGTTCAGGAACGGCGACTATATCTTCGTGCCGGACGTGAGAAAGGCGGTCGAGGAGAAAGCCGATGTCATTAAAGCATATGTGGTCGGCGATGATCTCAAAGAGATCGACCTTAGACTGGGCGACCTGACAGATGCAGAAAGACAGATCATACTCGACGGATGCCTGATCAATTACTATAAAGCAGAGAGATAGATTCGTGTTTGCCGGGGAGACTGCCGATGATATAAGATCCGAAAACGGGCGGAGATGAGGCACGGAAATACTTCTTTGAGAGGATCGGCATGTGATTCAGGCTCCGCTCCATAATCTGAGAAAAACTAAAG
>CALWAR010000077.1 GCA_944375765.1 uncultured Mediterraneibacter sp.
CGGAAGTGCAAAAGAACAGCATGGATTTCGATACACACAATATATCGGGAACGCCCGGATGAATATGAAAGCCGGGCTGACCTTTGCGTGCATGAATCTGAAAAAGCTGGCAAAGATTCTGGATGCACGGGAAAGGCAGGAGAATAAATCTGGATTCTTTTTTATCCTTTACAAAAAAATATGGGAGTTTGTATTTTTGCAAAAAATGGTGCTGGAGCTAGGCTCCAGCATCAACTTTGTCTACAGTCTGAGGCGGGCGCTCATCAGCGCCCGCTTTACAAATATACCCTGCTGTGATATATTATAAAACAGGCTTTTTGAGCGAAAGAGGAGGATTTTTAACATGCAGCCATACGGAGTAAACCAGCTTAGAAAAATGTTTCTTGAGTTCTTTGAGAGCAAAGGGCATCTTGCCATGAAGAGCTTTTCTCTGGTGCCTCACAATGATAAGAGCTTACTGCTCATCAATTCTGGGATGGCGCCCTTAAAACCGTATTTTACCGGGCAGGAGATCCCGCCGAGAAAGAGGGTGACGACCTGCCAGAAGTGTATCCGCACAGGGGATATCGAGAACGTGGGCAAGACGGCGCGCCACGGCACGTTCTTTGAGATGCTCGGCAATTTCTCCTTTGGAGACTATTTTAAAGAAGAAGCGATACAGTGGACATGGGAGTTCCTGACAGACGTGGTGGGACTTGATCCGGACCGCCTGTATCCTTCGGTATATGTTGACGACGACGAGGCGTTTGAGATCTGGAACAAGAAGATCGGTATTTCTGCAGAGAGGATCTTCAAATTCGGGAAAGAGGACAATTTCTGGGAACATGGCTCCGGTCCCTGCGGCCCGTGCTCGGAAGTCTACTATGACAGAGGCGAAAAATACGGCTGCGGCAGACCAGACTGTACGGTAGGATGTGACTGCGACCGCTATATGGAGATATGGAACGATGTGTTTACCCAGTTTGACAATGACGGCAACGGGCATTATTCAGAGCTGGAACAGAAGAACATCGATACGGGAATGGGCCTTGAGCGCCTGGCAAGTGTTGTGCAGGACGTGGAGTCTATCTTTGACGTAGATACGATCAAGGCACTAAGAGATCACGTATGCCGCCTCGCCGGCAAAGAATACGGCAAAGAGTATAAGGACGACGTGTCCATCCGCGTCATTACGGATCATATCCGCTCCGTGACGTTTATGATCTCTGACGGGATCATGCCGTCCAACGAGGGACGGGGATATGTGCTGCGCCGCCTTTTGAGAAGAGCATGCCGTCACGGCAGGCTGCTCGGCATCCATAAAGGCTTCCTGCCGGAACTGGCGCAGAGCGTGATCGGGGGTTCCAGAGACGGGTATCCCGAACTTGAGGAGAAACGTGAATTTATCCTGAACGTTATAGCAAAAGAAGAGGAACAGTTCAACAAGACGATCGATCAGGGACTTGGCATCCTTTCCGATATGATCGGGGATATGGAGAAAAAGGGCGAGAAAACGCTGGACGGAGAGAATGCGTTCCGCCTGTATGATACTTACGGGTTCCCTCTCGACCTGACAAAAGAGATCCTCGAAGAGAAAGACCTCGGCGTGGACGAAGACGGATTTTCCGCGTGCATGGAAGTACAGAGAAAGAAAGCGCGCGATGCCCGCGAAGTGACGAACTATATGGGCGCGGACGTGACGGTGTATGAATCGATCGATCCGAATGTGACGAGCACATTTGTCGGATACGACCGGCTGAGCCACGGATCGGAAGTAACAGTGCTTGCGACGGAAACAGAGATCGCGGACGCCCTCTCGGAGGGACAGAAAGGCACGGTCTTTGTCCGGGAGACGCCGTTCTATGCAACGAGCGGCGGACAGGAAGCGGATACAGGATATATCTCTGCGCCGGAGGGCGAGTTCCGGGTAGAAGATACGGTAAAACTCCTCGGAGGCAAGATCGGCCATATCGGCGTAATGGCAAAGGGCATGATCAGGACAGGAGACAGGGTCACGCTCAAGGTGGACGCGAAGAAACGCGCGCTCTCTGCGAGAAACCACAGCGCTACGCATCTTCTCCAGAAAGCGCTGCGCACTGTGCTCGGAAGCCATGTGGAGCAGGCGGGCTCAAGCGTCAATGAAGACAGGCTGAGGTTCGACTTTACACACTTTTCGGCGATGACGCCGGAAGAGCTGAAGAAAGTAGAAGATATCGTCAATGAACAGATCTCAAAAGGCCTGGATATTGCCGTGAAAAACATGCCGATCGAAGAGGCGAAGAAGACAGGGGCTCAGGCGCTCTTTGGAGAAAAATACGGCGACATCGTCAGAGTCGTCGATATGAGCGGCTTCTCTATCGAGTTCTGCGGCGGTACTCATGTGAAGAATACGGCAGAGATCATGGCTTTCAAGATCATCTCCGAGAGCGGGGTAGCGGCAGGAGTGCGCCGTATCGAGGCGCTCACGTCCGAGGGACTCCTTAAGCACTATGCTCAGACAGAAGACAGACTGAAAAATGCGGCCCATCTTCTCAAAGCAACGCCGGAGACTCTCTCTGACAAGATCACGCATCTGATGACAGAGAACAAAGCGCTCCATAATGAGGTGGAAAGCTTAAAGAGCAGGATGGCTCAGGAAGCGGCCGGGGATGTGATGGACCAGGTGACGGAAGTCAAAGGCGTGAAGCTGCTGGCGGCACAGATCGACGGCATCGACATGAACGGGCTCAGGGATCTGGGCGATCAGTTCAAGTCCAAACTTGGCGAGGGCGTAGTCGTACTCGCATCCGCCAGCGACGGGAAAGTAAACCTTATGGCGACAGCTACAGAGGGCGCGGTAAAACAGGGCGCGCATGCGGGCAATCTCGTGAAAGCGGTCGCGGGATGCGTCGGCGGCGGAGGCGGCGGACGTCCGAACATGGCTCAGGCCGGCGGCAAGGATCCTGCCGGTATTCCGGAGGCTCTCGGGAAAGCGGCGGAAGTACTGAGCGGGCAGCTCGGCGGCTGAACGATGTCTCTTAGTTATCTTTCCGTTGCGGATACCTGAGGGATTTCAGAGTTTTTGACGGAAAATGGTTGACGGACAGGAAAAATATGATATAATCTTTGTTAGTGCAATAAAAATACCCGATCAGTCGTATTATGCACAATACAAGGCTGGAGGGGAGGTAAGGTGTGAGACTATGTCAAATGTAATCGTTAAAGAAAACG
>CALWAR010000078.1 GCA_944375765.1 uncultured Mediterraneibacter sp.
TTATATCATCCCCTTCTTGAAAGCGGCAAACGAAAAATAGATGAATAGCATAAGAAATTCCCGCTATTATCTGACTATTTCTTTTGCGTTTCGCAAACGCCTAATAACGGTAATGCCACGGTTCAAAGATAATACCTGTCACATCAGACTTCTCAGGAGGATAGCGCAGGATAAATCCATACTCCCAACAATGCTCCATCAGCCACTGCTGCTCTTTTGTGTCGCCCTGTCTCTCGTCCAGCTCTGCATATTCTGTGGAAATGATATCCACGGCAAGTCCGGTTGCGTGTTCACTCGTTCCCGGTATTGCCACAGATGTTCTCGTCTCCTCATACGCTGTCAGCGGATCCATCCCCTGTCCGAGACGGTTCTGCATAGACAGGTTAAACGTCTCTGTCTGCTGTTCATAAGACCGGTAAGCTGACGTCACATACATGCTCAGCCCCTGTTCTGCCCCGTCGTTCATCATCTGTTCTAGATCCGCCAGGATCCTGGCGTCCACATAATAGCCGTCCGCTATCTCCGCCAGTTCTTCCGGTACATAGGATGTATCCAGCGGGTGTGTTTCATTTACGAGCGCCAACGACCATGCATCGCCGCCTGCGAGAGTCTCTGTGTTGTGCCGGGCGGCGTGATACTTGTCTATCTGTTCTCTTAGTTTTTCATTTTCTTCTGACAGTTCCGCGCTCACCGCAGCAGAGGCGGCGTCATTTCCCGACAGCACGCCATATGCATACAGCGAGACTGCGGCCACACCCACGGCGGCGCCCGCAAGCAGGCCTGCTGCGAAGCACTTCACAGTCCGCTTTCTGAGAAAGCGCCTGATCTCTTTCGTATTCCATATGAATCGTTTCATAAAGTCAGCTCCGTATGAAGTTCCGCATCAATGTCGTCGTCCGTAGCGCATACTGCCATCCTGTACGGCATATCAGGCAGACGGTATTCCCGGTAGTGATATTCTTCCGTGAACTCAGCCGGCTGTCTTATAAGGACAGGCGGTTCCCCTATTCTGATGCAGAATGAGTTGACGGGAAGCGCCATACCTTTCCCTGTCGCTTTCATAAAACTTTCTTTCAGCACCCAGTACCTGTAAAACAGATCTGTACGCGCCTCGTCCGAACATTCCTCTCGTATAGTCTCATATTCTTCTTTACAGAAATAATTTCTGGCAACGTTGAGCTTAAGAGCGGCCACCTTTTCAACATCGCAGCCCACGCTGGCATGCGTATCGTCGATCTCTGCCGCGCACATGGCAAATATCCCCGAGTGCGAGAGATTGAACCTGGCGTCTTCCGGCAGTCCGTACCGGTCGCGTATTTTCTGCCAGAGTGTCCACACGCCGATGCTCTGCGCTTTCATCCCGGTATGTCTGAGCTTATCGGCTTTCCTTTTCCGAAAATCCGGGACCGCTTCATAGTATCTCTCATAGCAGTCATGTTCATACAGCGGCGTAACGTCCGCGATCCATGCTCTTACCATTTTTTCAGCCTTTCAGATACCGTACTTCAAAAGTCTCTATCTTGATCGGTTTGTTGAACAAAGTACCCTGCGCGTAGTCGCACCCGAGTTCTTTTAAGACGTTGAGCTGATCCTGTGTCTCCACTCCCGACGCCTGGACAGACGCTCCAAGCTGACGGCAGATATCGATCACGGCCTGAGCGACGATCCGGCTTCGCGTATTTCCGACGATATTCGTGATAAGGCTCTCGTCCAGTTTCAGTCCGTCGAATTCCATCAGGGAAAGGATGGAGAAACTGGAGTCCTTTGCTCCGAAATGATCCAGAATGACCCTCACATTTCCCTTGCGTATCTTGCCGCTCGTCTCAGAGAGCATTTCCTGGTTCATATCGCTGCCGGACTCAGACACCTCGACTTCCAGATACTCGCATCTCACATGATACTTCTGGATGAGACGGAGCATCTTATCCGCGATGCTCTCCTGCTTAAGCGTCGCCCCCGCAAAATTCACCGACACCGGTATGAGCGGGATATCGTCAAGTTCCCAGCGGTGAAGCGTCTTGCACACTTCTTCAAACACATACAGATCCAGATAGTGGGAAAGCTTCGTCTCCTCGAGCAGATTGATATATCTGCCCGGATCCACGACCCCCAGATCCTTGTGGTGGTAGCGCACTACAGCCTCAGCTCCCGCCACCGTCTCTGACTGGACGTCCATCTTCGGAACGAGACAGACTATGAAGTTTCCCTGCCTGAGATCCTCGAGAAGATCCTGTTTGATGATCGGTTCATGATGCCCTTTTTTCAGGTTCTTATAATACTTTTTCTTCTCCTCGCGCATCATAATCTCGGCGCTGTTTACGAGCTTGTCTACATCTATGTCGACTTTCTCCCACGCATACCCCACGGACACCAGACCGAGGCTGATATTGTCCAGCATTGTATGCGCCGCATATATCTGTTTTGTAAATTCCTCGTAGGAGACGTCCTCCTCAAGGACCAGATACTCGTCACCTGTCAGACGGTACACCTCGCCGCTGTGAAAATGCTCTGCGAGCACTTCGCCCACTCTGACGACCACCTCGTCGCCGTACTCTCTGCCAAATTCTTTATTAAAGTTCTTCAGTCCGTTAATATCAACAGACAGCGCCCCGAGAGACTTCAGTTCCGTGCTGTTGACACTCTCCAGATAGTCTACGAGACTGTTTCTGTTAAGAAGTCCTGTCAGGTCGTCGTGATAGCTCAGATACTCCTGCTGCTTCTGCATCTTCTGGAGCGCGATCGCCTGCGGGATGTACGGAAGTATGGCGCGCATGAGATCGATCGTGCATCCCCCTCTGTGTACGCCTGCGACTGCAAGGATCGCCGTCGTGTCCTCTCCGATCTGCCGGAACACACTGTAGCTGTCCTCGGTAGTATCTGTTATCTCCGTCTTCATCCACTTCGGCTGCTGTTCCTCCGGCAGGAGCTTGAGTCTGTCTCTCTGCCACTCCACATTCTCCGCGCACCACTCATAGATCGTCTCGATGTCGCCCTGTTCTTTTTCAATATAATAAGCGTACTCTGCATCATAATAGTCACGCACTGTACTCAGCACGTCATTGATGATGTCCATCAGAGAACGCGGCCTGTAATTTTCACTCATGATTATCTCTCCCCTGTTTTATCTGCTTTCCGGCAGATAATCTGTTTTCAGTAATAAATATAATAAAACTCTGTCCCCTGCTCGTATTACAAGGCATTTTTATTGTAGTATACGCTCTCTCAAAATGCAAGACGGAAAATACTTTCGTAATTCCTTTTGTTTTGGACAGTTTGCCGTTTGATTTTCTCCGCACACCGTATTACAATAGATAATACATCTTACACTTATGACATATACTTAACTTATAAAGCAACAGAGGAGCTCATTATGACAGAAAAAGGAGTTACTACGATCACTCTGAAAAAGATCAATAAAAAAAAGGTCTACCAGTATATTTACCACGAACGGCAGACTTCCAAACTGCAGATCGTACGGGATCTGGAGATGGGGCTGTCAACAGTCAGCCAGAATCTCAATGCCCTGGAAGCGGACGGCCTGATCGAAAGGAACGGGTACTTTGAATCTACCGGCGGGCGGAAAGCACAGATTATCCGGATCGTTCCGGACGTAAAGATATCGATCGGCATCGGCCTTTTGAAAAACATGTTTCATATCGTAGCTGTAAATTTATACGGGGATGAGATTGACTCAGACACGTTCCCTCTTCCTTACAGTAATACAGAAAATTATTATTCTCAGATCACAGAAAAGATCGAAGATTTTATCCGGGATCACTACTATGAAAAAGAAAAAATCCTTGGGATATCCATTGCGACCCAGGGGATCATATCGCCGGACGGCTCCGCCGTGACTTACGGAGCCATTATGGATAATGCCAAAATGGCGCTCTCTGATTTTTCATCCCGGCTTCCGTATCCCTGTCGTCTTGAGCACGATTCCAAAGCAGCAGCCTACCTGGAGCTATGGAGCCGGCCTTTTCTTGACAGTGCAGTAGTCTTTCTTCTAAACCGGAACCTGGGAGGAGCAGTCATAACGGATCACAAGGTCCAGCAGGGGATCTCCATGCACAGCGGTTCTCTGGAACATATGTGTATAGATCCGGACGGCCTTCTCTGCTACTGCGGCAGCCGGGGATGTCTGGAGACATACTGTTCGGCAAATGCTCTGGAGGCTGCGGCCGGAATGCCTGTAAAGGAATTTTTCCCTCTTCTCCGGTCAAAGACAGACAATAAACCGGATCAGATATGGAATGATTATCTGGATCATCTGGCGTTTGCAATGAAAAACCTCAACATGATCGTCGACGGCCCGATCATCATCAGCGGTTATCTGGCTCCATATTTTATCCCGGAGGACATTGAGCATCTCCTGAGACATATCAACAGCGCCACGCCGTTCCCTGTAGCTGAAGAAAATATGCTCATTGGGACACGCGGACAGTACGCTCCTGCGACAGGCGCCGCGCTGTTCTATATCGAACAGTTTCTAAATGCATAAGACGGGGGCTGCAGGATCAGCCGGTCGCTGATCCTGCAGCCCCTTTTATAAACCTGCTTTATATCTGCACCCGGATTCGCCGCTGCTGTCTGAAATTCTATGAATTCTTCATGACCACGCTCTCCACGACATCCGCCACATGTTCACATGCGTCCGCACATCTCTCAAGATATACATAAATATCCCTCCACGCTATGATACGGAGCAGATCTCCCGCCTCCGTATACAGGCCGCGCACGCTCTGTATGAAAAGCCGGTCGGCCTCCTCTTCCAGGTCATTGATGCGGATCATGAGTTTTTTCAGGTTCTTAGATCTCTTAAAATTTTTAAACTCCTGAAGAAGCTCTTTTACCGCGTCGCAGCACTGGATGATGATGTCCGTCATCTTAAGGGCGTTCGGCTCGATCTCCTGAACGTTGTTCATATATACTCTGAGCATAACGTCCTCCACTTTATCCGTCATGTTGTCAATATTCTGGCTTAAAGATACGATGTCTTCGCGCTCGATAGGCGGGAGAAACTCTTTTGCCAGATGATCCAGCATCTCGTGTTTCTTTGCGTCTCCGCTGTGCTCCACTTCGTGGATGGCGTCAAGCCTGCCTTTCAGGCTCTCCGGGTTGAAGTCCTCGAGCGTCTCTTTGAGCATCTGCGCCGCCCGGCAGGAATCCTCCGCACACGCCACAAAATTATCAAAATAAAATGCATCCTGTTTCTTAGCCACTGTTCTTCCTCCTTTTGCCGCCCGCCTTACTCCATCTTCCGCGGAGCGGTCTTCAACATACTGTACCAAAACGATATCAGAATACCATGATAAATACTTTTGCAACTATGAAGCTGATCAGTCCGCATCCCGGAAATGTAAAGATCCATGTCAGCATCATGTCTTTCACAACGCCGAAATTGATCGCCGAGAGGCGCTTTACTGCTCCCACTCCCATGATGGCGCTTGTCTTCGTGTGCGTTGTCGACACCGGAATACCGAACACGCTTGAGAGGAGCAGGCAGGCCGCTCCTGCAAGGTCTGCGGAAAAGCCCTGGAACTTCTCCAGCTTTACCATATCCATTCCCACGGATTTGATGATCTTCTCTCCGCCGACGCTTGTACCGACGCCCATCACAATGCTGCACAGCATCATGAGCCATACCGGGATGACCATTCCCTCGACACTGCTCTGGCCATTGCAGAACGCAACTCCCAGAAACAGGACGCCGATGAACTTCTGCCCGTCCTGTGCGCCGTGCATAAAGCTCATAAATATCGCTCCGAATATCTGCGCTCCGGTAAAGAACCCGTTCGTCCTGCGGCGATCCATAGCCGCGCAGAATACAGTGATGATCTTACAGACAGCCCAGCCCATGAAAAATCCGAGCGCAAGACTGAGCACGAGTCCGTAGAGGACTTTCACCCACTCGTCAAAATTGACTCCGCCGACTCCGTTGTGTATGGCAATCGCAGCTCCCGTGAGTCCGGCGATCAGGCTGTGGCTCTCGCTCGTCGGTATCCCGAACACAGAAGCCGCCACACTGTAGACAACGATCGAAAACAACGCCGCGCACAGGGCGATAAGAGCCTCGTCAGTCTGTCCTCCAAAGTCGACCATGTTGCTGATCGTCGATGCGACAGCGCTGTTAATATGCGTCATCACGAGCACTCCAAGGAAGTTGAAGACAGCGCTCATCATGATCGCCGTCCGCACTTTCAGACACCTCGTAGCGATACATGTAGCGATCGCATTCGGCGCGTCCGTCCAGCCGTTTACAAATATAACGCCCAAAGTGAGCGCCACCGTTACCATCAGTACAGGATTGGAAAACACCTGCTGACAGAAACCCGCAAAAGAAACATCCATATTTTTTCCCTCTTTGCCATATATTAAATTTTCGTATAGTATCCGTCGCGGTATACTTCATTCTGCATAAAAAAACTGGCCTATGTCCGTCAGGGTAATTTACGCAAAATTAACCTAAATATAACATTTGCCAGTGTATGTGTCAATATTCATATATTTTTTTAGCAAAAATGTAGCAATGTAGAAGAAGCGGGGATTTTGGATGCTTTGCGCCGGGTTTTTCCGCGCTCTTTTTTACTCTGTCCAGACTGGATTGCTCCAGGCCGTCCTCCCGTTTTTGTCTGTGCATTTTACACGCACATATGTCTCATGACCGTTCAGCACGTATTCTCCATACTTTATTGTGTCATCGTATGATCTGCACACGCATGAAGTTCCGTCATTTATATCATTTCCAGCAATAAAATCTATACGGTATACAGGGCTGCAGTCCACGTATGCGATTCCGTTCCTGATTCCCCAGTCATAGATTTGCGGCCCGGTCGACGAATAATAATTTCCTGACAGCATGTTTTGCAGGATCTCTTCTCGTGTCAGCTTTGCTGCCTTTACAACAATATAGCCTCCGCAGGCGTCGTCAAACAGTCCCTCATTGTGATTATCGTCTGAGGCAAACGCCAGGATATGTTTCCCTTTTCGCAGCATAGCATCCCAGTATGTCTCGTCGTACCCCGTGCAGCTCTCATTGACTGTATTATAGTTAAATATCTCGATCGCCCAGAGCCCTTTTGTATCGGTAAACTCAGATCCTCTCACTCTGGACCAGATCGGATGGTTATATGTGGTTATCATCCCCCTCCGGATCATTTCATCCGCCAGTTTCTGGGCCGCGGCAGCGCCATCCCATTCACCGTAGTACTTCGGCACAGGATGAAGTTCATTGTGGCGGTACGGGGACAGCGGCGCATTCTTTATCATCTCTTCTGTTCCAAGAATGCCATGGATATGGTGTACTTTTTTTCTGCGCCCGGAACCATCGCCCTCATAAAGGACGGCCGACGCTTCCAGCCCCGGAAGTATGATGAAGTCACTGCAGTCAAACTGCTCTCTGTAATCCGTATATTTATCATGTTCTGAAAAGCACAGAAAGTGATAGCCATGCTCCTTATACAGCCTGACCGCTTCCTCAGGCGTGAGTTTCCCATCTGAATTCACCGTATGGCTGTGAAGGTTTCCTTTATACCAGTTCCCTTTTTCCGAGAATCCCCGGATCGTAATATTATCCAAATCTCCGCCTCCGTAAATATATGGTCACAGACGCACACAGTTGTGGTCTGAAACGCCGATGTTCAGCCTGTCGCCTATATCGAACATGGAAATGCTGCGAAAAAGAACATCTGCATATATTTCCACATCATTGATGCTGATCGTATATCGGAGGACATTTCCTCTCGGCAGAGAATCTGTGATCGTTCCCCTCATACAATAGTCTTCTGTAGTGATCTCATTTTTGGACAGAAAGAAAGTCTCCGGGCGGATCGCGATGCGTCCGGACGGCCATTCTTTTCCTGTTAGCCGCTCCATGTCACAGGAGTCGAGGATGTTGTAGTTTCCTATAAATCCGGCTGCAAATGATGTTGCAGGCTTTGTATAAACTTCAACCGGGCTTCCGGACTGTTCAATCCTGCCGTCATGGAACAGATGGATCACATCGGACATTACCATCGCCTCGTCCTGATCGTGTGTTACAAATACTGATGTAAGGCCCAGTTCTTTATGGATCATGCGAATGTTTGTCTGAAGAGATTTTCTTAGTTTTGCATCAACCGCACTCAGTGGTTCGTCCAGAAGAAGCACTTTCGGCCTGATCACAATCCCTCTGGCCAGAGCGACTCTCTGTTGCTGACCGCCGGAGAGACTGCCGGGATATTCTTTTTCCTTTCCGCTGAGCTCCACCATCTCAATGGCATCTTTCACCCGTCTGTGTATCTCGGAAGAATCCATTTTCTGTAGTTTCAGCCCAAAAGACAGGTTCTCCTCCACAGTCATATTCGGAAAGAGGCTGTATTGCTGAAATACCATACCGATCTTACGGTCTTTCGGATCTTCATTTGTAATGTCTTTTCCATCCAGCATGATCTGCCCGTCTGAAATCTGCTCAAGTCCTGCAAGACAGCGGAGCAGTGTGCTCTTCCCACATCCTGACGGCCCCAGGAGCGTTACGAAATCGCCCTTTTTGATCTTAAGATCAATTCCTTTTAATACATGATTATCTCCATAAAATTTGTCGATTTTTTTCAGTTCTATATAAGCCATTTGCTTTATCTATCCTTTCTGTCTTTCTCTCTCGACTGCAGAAAAAACGCGCCCGCCGAGATGATCAGTGTAACAAGGAACAGGAGAACGATGACTGCACATGTTCTCTGACCGGATTTTTTCATTACATCATACAGATACATCTGTGCTGTCATGAAGTGTCCGCCTGCCAGAGTATTGATGATAACAAAGTCGCCGAACACGATTGCCATGGCCAGCATGACGGAAATTGTGACGCCCCCCATAATGTTCGGGATTACCACCCGGAAAAACGCATAAAACCTGCTTGCACCGAGCATCTGAGCAGCTTCGATCAGCCTGGCGGCGCCGATTCCATTCAGATTATTTCTGATTCCCTGGTAAACATAAGGAAGAATTACTACCATATATGTGGATACCAGCATAAACATTCTGTTTCCGAACGGTTCAGGCGCACTGCTGTAAAGCGAAAGAACACAGGTCGGAAGGATAACTCCCTGAATAGCATACGGAACCGTACAAAGGATCTGGATCATTTTATTCCAGTCCGGATGATAAACAACTACAACATACATTGCCAGAAGGACGAATACCGTACACAATACGATCGGCACGACAGAAATAACGATCGTACGTCCAACAGCTTTCCAGAACAACGTGTCCGTGAACAGTTCTGTATAAGCATTCAGTGTGAAACCTGTCGGCATTATATCGATCCATTCCCGGAACAGCGAGTAGATCATCGTCATCGCCAGGGGAAGAAGTAAGTAGACTATGATCACACCAATGGCGATTTTAGCGCCTGTATTTTGCTTCTTTTCCACATTCATCAGCGCTTTCCCCCTTTCTTCGGCATCATCTTATTCTGTACTGCAATTGCCAGTACCATGAATACGATCATAACGACTGCGATCGCGCTTCCAAATTCCGGCCTTTGGATGATATCCCCGACAAACTGTTCGGACAGCCGGATGGGAAGAAGTGAAATATTGTTCATCAAAAGCGCGTACGCGGATGCATATGCCGCCAGGGCATTTGCAAATAAAACTGAAAATGTCCCAAGTATACTCGGAAACAGAACCGGGATCCCTACTTTTCTCCAGAATACGGCGGGCCCCCCGCCAAGCAGGGCGACCGCCTCTTTCCATTCTTTTCTGATCGAATCAAATGCCGGAATCAAAAGCAGTGTGGAAAGCGGGATCTGGAAATAAACATAGATCATGAGAAGCCCCCAGACAGAGTACAGTGGAAAATCTGCCAGAAATCCGATACCATAATTCGCTCCGACCATTGTCATGACTCCGATATTTCCAAACATGATAATGTATGCAAAGGCCAGAGGCACTCCGGAAAAATTTGAAACCATATTCAGGATGCTCATAAATACGGTCTTAAGCCGTCCCTTTTCCTCATGGACCGCCTTTGCTCCGACAAAAGCCACGACCAGTCCGATCACGGAAGACAGAACAGATATCAGCAGACTGTTTGCAATCGCCCTCTGATACAGCTTCCCGGTAAAAATATTGATATAATTTTCAAGAGTAAAACCGGGGGTTCCTCCTTCTGGAATAAAACTCCTGACAACCGTATAAATCACCGGGATGATCTCAAACAGAAAGCAGAGCAGCAGAAACGGCGCCAGAGCTAATATATATGTTTTTCTTTTTGATCTCATTTTAACCTGCCTCATACATAAAGAGGGCTGCTGACCAGTAACAGCAAGCCCTCGATTTTCTGGTTGTGGCTTCCTGTGCGTAAGCCACAACTTCTTCCTGCCACAGTGTTCCGATCGTAGCCGCAGTTTCATCCCATGCTTCCTGGTCTTCCACCATTCTGGCCTTTGAATACTGGCTGTCATCAAGGAGTTTGGAAGCAACGTCATCCGGGAGTTCCACATCTTCGCGGATCGGAGTCGCATATCCTTTCGCAAGATTGATCTGCCCTTCATCGCTTAAGATATATTCTCTTGCAAGAGCCGCCGCACAGGGATGCTTCGAATATTTGTTAATGATCGTGGCATATCCTGTCTGTATGGACGCTTCAGACGGAATGAACACGGAGAAATCTGCGTCAGGATTATTTTCTACAAACTGTTCTCTGTATCCAAGAGCATTGAAATCCCAGAGAAACGCTACCCCGACTTCTCCCTTTTCAATGCGCGCCTGTGTAAACTCGCCAAGGTCAAGTCGTCCCTGCTCTGCTATCTGTCTGAAATAGTTAAGTCCTGGCCCAATATCGCTTTCATCCCCGCCATACGCGATCGCCGCCGCGAGCACTGCGTACTGTGCCTGCGTTGCAGCCTGAACATCTCCGACCGCTACCATATAATCGCCCTCCAGGATATCCGCAAAAGATGTAGGAGTATCCTCAACGATCTTATTATTCACGATCACGGACATCGTCCCATAATATCCGATGATCCAGTCACCGTCGTCATCTTTCGCCCAGTCCGGTATGGAATCCCAGTAGCTTGTTTTATATGGCTGAGTAACTCCCTGTTCTTCTGCCACAGGTCCGAATGCCTGGCCGACGTCGCCTATATCTTTCGTGGCATCCTCCCCTTCCGCCTCAAACAGCGCTATCTCTTCTGCCGATGACATATCGGTGTCAACATGGGAAATACCATAAAGATCCGTATACTCCTGCCATGTCTCACCCCAGTTTGCCCATGTATCAGGCATTGCTGCGGATTCAAGTGCCCCCTCTTCTTTTGCCTGAGTTTCAATCTCTTCCAGCGTCATACTGTTAAGGTCAACTGTTTCTGCCGGTTCGCCCGAGCCGCATCCTGCCGCCAGCACAGTTGACACGCAGACCAGGAGCAGCGCACTTATCAGTCTTTTTTTCATTTGTTTTCTCCCTACTTGCTTTTTGTTTTTGTTATGTCACGCTGGATATTATAATTAACTCATGTAAAAATCTCACCAATGAGATGTTAAATTATAGTAAGTTTTTCAATTTTCACTCTGCAAGGCGGAGGAATGAGACGATGCGGTGGCATCGTCGATTGACAACAACGCAGCAGATGGAAATTCAGGCACGTCATTTTGCGAAATGTGGATGATACAGTACACCAACGTGCTTACCGCGGCTTCCGCCGCTTCTTTGCTCATATACGGGCGCTTTGGCTGCGTCCACAGTTCAGCCGCGCCATTCGCAAAATCGCACTGCCGTGCTTACCGCGGCATTCGCCGCTATTTTGCTCATATACGGGCGCTCACTCCATAAAAAGAACCGTGTAAAAACTCATGCGAGCATGGTTTTGTACACGGTTCTTTTCATGGCTGAACTGTTATTATAAATTCCACTTCTTGTTCTGGGCTACTCTCAGGCGGGTCATTGCCCGTGCGAGGGACGCCTGGGTGTGGTAGTATTCCTGCGTGCTTTGTTTCTGCCGCATCTGCTCTTCTGCACGCTCCTGCTGTTCCTGTGCACGGCGGACGTCGATGTCCTCTGGCCGCTCGGCAGTGTCTACCAGAAGCGTGACACGGTTGTTCACAATTTCTGCAAACCCTGATCCTACCGCAAGGTCTTTCCACTCATCTTCTCCTGCAAGCTGTACTTTCGCAGTACCTACCGTGACAGCTATGACCATATTTTCATGGTGTGGCAGGACTCCTTTCTCACCGTCGGGAGAGGGGAGAATAAGTTTTTTACAGCGTCCCTCATAAAAGATCTTATCGCTTGCTATGATGTTCAGACCAAATGTATCCATTGTGTATACACTCCTGTTCTATTATACCCTCTTACGCTTCTGTAGTTTCTGCTTTCGCCTTCTCGATCACATCGTCGATCGTTCCCACATTGAAGAATGCGGACTCCGGATATTCATCCATCTCGCCGTCGATGATCATCTTAAAGCCGCGGATCGTCTCTTTGAGCGGTACGTATTTACCCGGAATTCCTGTAAATGTCTCAGCTACGAAGAACGGCTGTGACAGGAATCTCTGGATCTTTCTCGCACGCATGACAGTCGCTTTATCCTCGTCGGAAAGTTCTTCCATACCGAGGATTGCGATGATATCCTGCAGCTCTGTGTATTTCTGGAGAATTGCGATAACCTTATTGGCTACCTCGTAGTGCTCTTCACCAACGATCTCCGCCTCCAGGATACGTGAACTGGACTCCAGCGGATCTACCGCCGGGTAAATACCCTGTTCCACGATCTTTCTGGACAGAACCGTCGTTGCATCCAAATGGGCAAATGTCGTCGCCGGCGCCGGGTCAGTCAGGTCATCGGCAGGCACGTAAACGGCCTGTACGGATGTTACTGATCCGTTCTTTGTAGAAGCGATACGCTCCTGCAGCTCACCCATCTCTGTTGCCAGTGTGGGCTGATATCCTACGGCTGACGGCATACGGCCGAGCAGCGCCGACACCTCGGAACCTGCCTGTGTGAAACGGAAAATGTTATCGATGAACAGAAGTACGTTTCTGTGCTCTTCATCACGGAAATACTCTGCCATCGTAAGTCCTGTCTCCGCCACACGCATACGCGCTCCAGGCGGCTCGTTCATCTGTCCGAACACCAGGGCTGTCTTCTCAAGAACTCCTGATTCTCTCATTTCGGACCAGAGGTCATTACCCTCACGGGAACGCTCTCCAACTCCTGTAAAGATAGAATATCCGCCGTGCTCTGTAGCGATATTTCGTATCAACTCCTGAATGAGCACCGTCTTACCGACACCGGCTCCTCCGAAGAGCCCTATCTTACCGCCCTTTGCATACGGCGCCAGAAGATCGATGACCTTGATTCCTGTCTCCAGTATCTCAACGACCGGGCTCTGGTCCTCAAATGACGGCGGATCTCTGTGGATCACCCATTTTTCGGAATCTTCAATCGCATCTCCGTCGTCGATCGTCTCTCCAAGTACATTGAAGAGTCTGCCCAGCGTCTTCCCGCCGACAGGCACTTTGATGCCGGCTCCTGTCGCTGTAACTTCCATATCTTTGTGAAGTCCCTCGCTCGCTGAGAGCATCAGGCAGCGCACCTCGTTATTTCCAAGGTGCTGAGCCACTTCCATAATGCATTTCTTACCGTTATTATCAACTTCAAGTGCATCCTTGATAAAGGGAAGTCCGCCGTCTTCAAATACTACGTCAACGACAGGTCCCATGACCTGTGTGATTTTTCCTTTATTCATAATCATTCTCACTTTCTTTCCAAAAGTATCCTGCTACTTCTGCTGTGCCCTTGCGCCCGCGCAGACTTCCGTGATCTCCTGCGTGATCATCGCCTGCCGTGCCCTGTTGTATGCAATCGACAGGTCATGGATCAGATCTTTCGCGCTGTCTGTGGCTGATTTCATCGCCATCATACGGGCGTTGTGCTCACTTGCATACGCCTGCACCAGACAACCGTATATCATACCGGTTACATAGTTTGGCACGATACTGTCAAGCACCGCCTCAGCCGACGGATACAGCTCAATCGACTCGCGGTACACATTAAGAGGCATCTTCATCTCATTGAAAGAACTTCTCTCCAGAGGAAGGAGCCTCATCACTTCCGCCTCTGACTGGACAGAACTCTCCATCCTCGTGTACACAATATAGATCTCATCGAGTTCTCCCTGTTCAAACTGCTCCATGAGCACACCTGAGATCTCCCTCGCCCGGTGCATGGTCGGTTTTTGTACCGTATATTTGAAATGCGTGTCTATCTCCTGTCCACGCTTTGCGAAGTAATGGCGTCCCAGTTCTCCCACAACAAACAGCTTATGGATACCCGGTTTTTCCAGAATCTCCTCTTCCAGTTTCTCGATATTATGGTTATATGCTCCGGCAAGGCCCTTATCCGCCGTGACTACGATAGAAGCGATCTTGCGCTGATCCTTTGGCACTTTCTCCCTCCGGTCAAAATACTTATGTTCCAGTTCGGGAAGATGGCGCAGGATCCTCGAGATCTCACCCTGCAGTGCGTAAAAGTAAGGCTCCGTATCCTGAAGCTTTTTCTTAGCCTGCGTCATCTTGGAAGAAGAGATCATGTACATCGCGTTCGTGATCTTCATCGTGTCTTTGACACTGTTGATACGGCTCTGTATCTCTCTGATATTTGGCATGTTATCACCTGCTCTCTTTATAGGCCTTCGCAGTCTCTACGATCTTTTCGATCAGTTCGTCGGACAGCACTTTCTTGTCCTCAATCTCCTGTCCGATCTCCGGATGTGCAGTATCAAAATACGTAAGCATATCTGACTGGAACTGCCTGATCTCCTTTTTATCGATCCCCAGGAGTACTTTATGCGTCGCCGCGCAAAGAGTGATGACCTTCTCATGCAGGGACAGCGGATGATACAGCGGCTGTTTTAACAGTTCCATCAGACCGCTTCCATACTCAAGCTGTTCTTTCGTTGCCGGATCCAGATCGGAACTGAATTGTGTAAACACTTCCATCTCTCTGTACTGTGCCAGGTCGATACGTATACTTCCGGATGCTTTCTTCATCGCTTTCGTCTGAGCCGCACCGCCCACACGGGATACAGAAAGACCTACATTGACCGCCGGCCTCATGCCTGATGCGAAAAGGCCGCTCTCCAGGAATATCTGGCCATCAGTAATAGAAATTACGTTCGTCGGGATATAAGCGGATACGTCTCCCGCCTGTGTTTCAATGATCGGCAGCGCCGTAATCGACCCGCCGCCCTTTTCATCGCTCAAACGGCTGGAGCGCTCCAGCAGTCTTGAGTGAAGATAGAATACATCTCCCGGATATGCCTCACGTCCCGGAGAACGTCCGAGAAGAAGTGACAGCGCACGATATGCAACCGCGTGTTTGGACAGATCGTCGTATACGATCAGAACATCTTTGCCCTGATACATAAAATACTCTGCCATCGATGTTCCAGAATAAGGTGCAATATACTGCAGAGGTGCGCAGTCGCTTGCCGTGGAGGATACCACGATCGTATAATCCATAGCGCCGTGTGTCTTCAGTGTATTTACTACCTTTGCCACTGTGGACGCTTTCTGTCCGATCGCGACATAGACACAGATCACATCTTTTCCTTTCTGGTTCAGGATCGTGTCCATTGCGATAGACGTCTTTCCTGTCTGACGGTCTCCGATAATCAGCTCACGCTGTCCGCGGCCGATCGGGAACATTGCGTCGATAGACAGGATTCCGGTCTCCATGGGAACGCTGACAGACTTTCTGTCAACGATACCCGGAGCCTCCTGCTCGACCGGACGGTAATCATCTGCTTTGATCTCGCCCCGGCCGTCAATTGCCTCGCCGAGTGCGTTGACGACTCTTCCTATATATGCTTCACCGACGGGCACACCGGCTTTCTTTCCAGTGCGGGATACTTTCGTTCCCTCGCGGATCTCAGTATCGCTCCCAAAGAGGATACATCCGATCTCATCCTTGCGGATATCCTGGACCATTCCCTTAAGCCCGGTCTCGAATGTGATGATCTCTCCGTACATGGCGTGGTCGATCCCGTAGATCGTAGCGATCCCGTCGCCTACTGAGACGACAGTTCCGACTTCACTGTCTTTGCTCATTGTATCAAAATTCTCTATCTCCTCCCGGAGTATAGAGATAATCTCATCTGAGTTGATTGAACTCACCTTGTTCACCTCCAGGTTATATTAAGAGTAAGACTTCTGATGCAGTCCCATTATCAGTGTCCGCCCAGAGTCTGCGCCAGTCTGTCCAGACGTCCTTTCATGCTCCAGTCATACTCATCGCTGCCCACGCGGAGAATAAATCCGCCCAGCAGATCCGCGTCATGACGCACTTCGATCTGCGCTTTCCTTGCGCCATACTTTCTGCACAGGAAACTTTCCATTCCATTTTTCTGTTCTTCATCCGGCGCGACAGTACATGTCAGCACGGCCTTGAGAACCTTATTTTCTTCATCGCGGCATCTGTCATACGCGGCAAAAATCTCGTCCATAAGATCCATCCTGCGATACCTGCATGCCGTTTTCAGGAAGTTCCTCATATCTTCCGGAAATACTCTGTCGATGACTGCAAGTTTCTTCTTCAGGGCAACCGTAGGATTCATGAGCAGATCAGAGAGCTGCGGAACAGCCTCTAATATCTCGCGTGTCTTACTTACACTCTCCTCAGGAATATTCAGCTCAAAAAGAACTTTTCCGTATGAGACTGCAGTAGAAGAACAGCGTATTTCTTTATTTGTCTGCATTGCCATCGCCCTCACCTGCTTCTTTCAGGAACTGATCGTACAGGTCCCGGCTCTCCTTATCATCTGCATTTCCGCCAATGATCTTCGCCGCTGACGCAGCAGCAAGCCCTGCGATCTGTGACTTCAGTTCTTTCATCGTCTGCTCGCGCTCGATAAGCACGCTCTCTTTCGCGGATTCCAGCATTGTGTCAGCCTTTTCTCCCGCTTCGCTGATGATCCGGTCATACTCTGCTTTCGCACTCTTTCTCGCATCTTCGATAAGCTGCACGGATTCCTGTTTTGCTCCGCTCAGAGCCGTCTCATACTCCTGTTTCAGCCTGTTGGCGTCGTCCTGCGCTGTCTGTGCGCTCTTAAATCCTTCCTCGATCATCTGACGTCTCTGCTCCATGACTTTCATCACAGGGCCGATGAGAAAATGTTTCAGCAAAAGATAAAGAACAATAAGGTTGATTATGTTCCAGACAAGGTTTAAGTTTATTGAAATCACCTTTTAACCCCACCTTTCATGTTTGCGTCTCTAAGTTCTTCCATTGCTGTTACTGAAGAAGGATGATGATCAGAAGTCCGATGATGAAACCGTAGATAGCTGTTGCCTCTGCAAGCGCACATCCGAGGATCAGGTTCTTGCTGATCTTACCCTCTGCCTCAGGCTGTCTTGCGATCGCCTCTGTAGCTTTTCCTGTCGCGATACCGATACCTATGCCTGCCCCGATACCTGTTAATACTGCAATACCTGCTCCGATAGCAATGATTGTTCCCATAATTTTTTCTCCTTTTTCCGTAGTATTTTTATGTGTTATGAATTATTTCTGCTGTTCCGGCGGGCGGAACGTGGCCTTTCCCGCAGCGCGGGATCACTCCATCTCCTCGGTCATGAACAGCGCTGTCAGGAATACGAACACGTATGCCTGGAGCAGGCCGTCGAAGATGTCAAAGTAAAAACTTACCGGGATCGGTACAATCAGCGGTACAAAAAACTTCAAAAGCTCCAGCACCACAAATCCCGCCAGCATGTTTCCGAAGAGCCGCATACAGAGCGACAGCGGACGGATCACGATCTCCAGCACCATGATCGGCGCCACGACCGGAATCGGCTGAGCGAAATGTTTGACCCAGTGCTTCAGCCCGTTCTTCCGTATCCCCGAAAATTCGATCAGGCACATACTCATGATCGCCAGCCCTGCCGTCACGTTCAGGTCTTTTGTCGGCGGCTTAAAGCCCAGCAGCGGTGCGATCGTGTTCGCTGCCGCGAGATATAGAAGTACTGTGATCAGATAAGGTACATATCTCCTGTTTTCTTTTCCGATTACCCCCTCGAAGAAATCCTGCGCCCAGCTTATGCCCGCTTCCAGGGCAAGCTGTACTTTCCCGGGATTTTCTACCCTGAGATTTCTCACGAAGATAATGGAGAGCAGGACGAGCATCGCCATAAGTATCCATGTGACCACCACGGATTCGGAGATACCGCCTACGACCGGAAGAGTGAACACTGTCTCGCAGTTCAGTTCTTCCATCAGTGTTTCTGTCAGATTTCCCGTATTGCTCCCTCCTTTATCTGTCTTTCTATAAGGATCAGATTGATGTGCCTGAGCCGTCTGTGCATCGGATTTAGACATAAAAAAAGGAGTCGTTCATCTTTGAACCCCTTAAATCCTTTTTTCGCTTCTCAGTTCCGCTACATCCTCCCCATACAAAAGAGATCATCCCTCTTTCAGGGAAGCGCTTTCCCTCTGTCCTTTCTTATTATATATATGCACTTCGGAAAGCTGACTAAATATTACGCCCCGGATAAAAATTTGTCAACATTTTCACACATTATGTTCCCACGCTCTCCAATGCTCATTTTTTACTTCATTTTGTACCTTTTCACAACTTACACAGAACGAACTTTTATTGAATTTTCATGCGTTTTTTCCGAAAAAGCGAGGCTTTTACAGTTCTCCGTATCATTTTGTCCAATTTCTGCAGGTTTTTGTCGTTTTTTTGTATATTTCAAACAGTTAGATATGTCTATCTGCTATCACCTGTTGACAAAAAACGGCAAACCGGTATAAACATGTCCGGTTTTACGTTATAATATAGAAGAGGTGCATAAATGAACAGCAAAAACCGTTTTCCGTCAACACATTTTATCCGAAGATCCGACGTCCTGTTTTTCTCCTGCGGTGCACTCATGCTCGCAAGTGAGATCTGGAAGCAGCTCACCCTGACTTTCGCAGTCGGACACGGCGCTTATATATGGTGGTATTTTCCTTTCCAGCTCTGCAGCATCCCTATGTATGTGCTGCTTGCATACCCATGGCTTGGACGCGGGAACCTGCGCCTCAGCGCACTTGTCTTTCTCATGTGCTACTGTCTTCTGGGCGGCGTTGCCGCGTTCGCAGACACAAGCGGGCTTCACTATCCGCTTCGCTCTCTCACACTGCATTCCTACCTGTGGCACGTCCTGCTCATCGCGCTTGGGATCGGCGCCGGCTGCACTTATCTGCACTGCCTTTCTTGCGAAAGGAAAAAGACGCTGTTTTCCCGCTCGCTTACGCGCGCGTTCCCACTGCGTCCTTTTGTATACAGTACGTGCCTGTATCTCGCCTGCTGCCTGACCGCAGTGCTTTTAAACCTGGCTCTGGACAGATACGGCACTATCAATATGTTCTACATCAACCCCGATTATGAGATGCAGCAGATTGTATTCCGCGATCTGATCCCAATCCTCGGAAACGGAGGAACGATCCTGCTCTACATCGGATCAACTGTCCTCGGAGCGTTTATCCTCTTTCTGATCTGGAAGAGAATCTTTCTGGCGCGCAGCTTTCTGACGCACCACTGATCTGACGTCGTCACCGTTCTCCGTAATTTCCTTTGCGATCTTTAAGAAATCTCTGTCTTTTGCTTTCCGGCGGGGGATAAACCGTCCTGCTATCGTCCCTCTGCCCCTGTTCCTGACGTAGAGGAAGCCGATCACTGAAAATGTAAAGGCTCCGATGAAGTTGACGATCATATCCTGCATCGTGTCGATCAGTCCGATATCGAGATAGCCCCCGAGCCCCAGCTCCTGTCCGTTCACCGCCGTCTCCCTGATATTTCCGATCACATAAGGCACATTGTGCCCGTCGGGATCAAGCGTCACAGACCGTATCGTATGTATGACAGTATCTTTCTGCATGTCATACCCCGCGATCTGATCCATCCCGAACTCAAAAAATTCCCATATCACACCGATCGTCATAGAGAAGCAGAACGCTACGATCGCCATAAACAGAGGCGACAGATGAAAGACGGTCCTCTCACTGCGGTTCAGCAGATCCACAAGTGAAAATCCGATGGCCGCCGCAAGGAATCCGTTCAGCGTATGCAGCACCGTGTCCCAGAACGGAAACATCAGATAAAACTCGCTGATCTCTCCCAGTATCTCTGCTGAAAAAATAAAGATCAGTATGATGATTTCAAGTGTCGTAGGAAGCTCCACTTTGAAAGTGATCTGTACAAGACTGGGCATAATGAGCAAGATGAGCGTCAGCGCGCAGAGGAACACGTTCTCATAATTGCGGTTCATAAGCTGCAGGATAAGTGTAGCGATCACGAAGAACCGAAGCGTAAAATACACGATAAAGGAACTCCTGTGCTCCCTTAGTTCCATGTAGAGCGCCTCCCGCAGATTGCGCAGGCGGCCTTTCTTTTTCTTTTCAGTTTCTTTTGATCCACTGTTGCTCCCGTGATCGGGAGTGATATTATTATGCCGCTTCTCCATATGTCCCAACTCCTGTTGTCTGATACGGTATAGTATACCCAACGCCCGGAAAATGGTCAATGTAATTTTATTTTGCCATGCGCCAACTTTTCTGCTAAACTTGTTCTGTTACAGTTCCACTGATTTGAGGAGATAGTATCATGAGCCATCCATTTGAATACAAAGTCATATACAGCAGCCGGAAGACCATCGCGATCCAGGTAACACGGGAGGGGCAGGTTCTTGTACGCTCCCCCAAAAGCTGTACTCGCTCATATATTGACACTTTTGTCTCCCAAAATGAAAACTGGGTGCTAAAGCACCTCTCCCGTATAAAAGAAACAGAAAGCCAAAAAGAGAAAGCCGGCATCTGCCCTCAGCCGCCGCTTTCTGAAAAAGACCGCGCCCGCTACATGAAGATCGCCCGCGACATCTTCGCCCGCAAGACCGAATATTATGCGCGCATCATGGATATCTCCTACGGCCGCATATCCATCCGCGAGCAGAAGACACGCTGGGGAAGCTGCAGCAGCAAGGGCAATCTGAACTTCAACTGGCGGCTCATCCTCGCCCCGGAAGAAGTACTGGACTATGTCGTTGTGCATGAACTCGCCCACCGCCGGGAGATGAACCACTCGAAAGCATTCTATGCCATCGTGGAGTCCGTGCTCCCGGATTATCGTTCGGCGCGAAAATGGCTGCGGGATAACGGACAGACGCTGTGGGAGACAGTATAAAACAGGAGCGCACTTCCGTCTGCGGGCCGCCCCTTATTTTGCCCCGATTTCTTTGAGCGTCTGGCACACCCGCGACACCGGCAGCCCTACCACATTATAGTAATCTCCGTCGATCCGGTCGATATACGCAGCGAACTTTCCCTGTATGCCGTAAGCGCCCGCCTTGTCCAGCGGCTCTTTCGTCGCCACATAGGCCCGTATCTCATCTTCCGTCATGGCATTGACATACACTTTCGTTCCCACCGGATAATTGATCACAGTCTTCTCACCGTCCGGACCAAATTTTAGAACAGCCACTCCGGTATACACCCGGTGTTCTCTCCCCTGCAGGCGTGCGAGCATACGGACTGCATCCTCTTCATCCGCCGGTTTCCCCAGTATTTCATCGTCCAGCACGACTATAGTATCTGCGCCGATAATAACCGTATCTTTGATACTTTCGTCAAGTTCCAAAGCCACATTCTCTGCTTTCATAAGAGAGAGCTCTTTTACGATTTCTTCCGGTATATTGCTTTTATATATCTCTTCCTTATCACTGACTCTGACCTCAAACTCCACGCCGACCTGCGCCAGGAGTTCTCTCCTGCGCGGAGAAGCCGAGCCGAGGATGATACGCTTATTCATATTTATTTACTCTCCTTTTCTGCAGCGCTTTTCTACTGTTTTTATCTCAATCTGACTGTTGTGCTGCGGCAGGCTGTTTCTTCCCGTACTTTCTGAAGATATGCCCCAACATCGCCGCCGCGCAGATGCTTAAGATCAGTTCCGCCGCAAACTGTGCATAGGCAAGGCCATACAGAGGAAACAGCCGGTTCAGTATAAACAGCGCCGGGATCTCAAGCACGACTTTTCTCATGATGGCGAACACAAGCGCATATCTGCCAAGTCCCAGCGCCTGGAATACGCCCACTGCCAGGAAATCAACACTTAAGAATACAATCCCCAGACAAAAGCCTCTCAGGAATGCCGAGCCATACGCTATGATCGTCTCATTCTTCATAAACAGACCGATAAGCACATCCGCACCCGCATAATATCCGATCGTCACCACCGCCAGGGCAGGCACGATCAGTTTAAGCGCAAACAGGATCGTCGCTTTCATCCTTTTTATATTTCCTGCGGCAAACGTATAGCTGACAAGCGGCATGATTCCCTGGGAAAATCCCAGCGCCACCTGCATAGGCACCATATAAAGCTTGTACGTGATCCCCATGGCCGCCACAGCGTCAGCGCCATATGCGGATGTAAAATTGTTCAGGATCGTCATTCCCGTCACATTCAGCAGATTCTGGATCGAAGCCGGAATACCGACGCCGCATACTTCGATGACGATCCTCTTTTTCACGCTGAACTTTCTCGGATCAATGCAGACAAATGTATTTCCCCGTTTCACACAGAGAAGAACGAAGAAATACAGGCATGCCGCACAGTTAGACAAAAAAGTGGCAAGTCCCGCTCCTGCTGCTCCCATGTTCAGCCCCCACGGAAGTATAAAGACCGGATCTAAAATAATATTGAGCATACAACCGCTCATCGTTCCGATGCTGGCATGAAGAGCCGCTCCCTCTGACCGCACCAGATATGCCATGACTACATTGAGGATGGCAGGCGCCGCTCCCAGATAAACGGTCCAGAACATATACCCCTGCGTCGCTGCCCGTGTAGTCGCATCCGCTCCGATCAGCGTCAGAAGCGGGCTGTGGAAAAGACTGCAGAGAAGCCCGAAGAGCACGCCGCATATGAGGGAACAGTAAAAGCCGAAAGCCGAGCTTTCCGATACCATCTCGTAATCTTTTCTTCCAAGCGCCCTGCTCATCATACTGGATGTCCCCACGCCGAAAAGATTATTCACAGCATTAAATGCCAGCAGTACCGGCGCTGCCAGAGAGACCGCGGCATTTTCCACCGGATCATTCAGCATCCCGACAAAATAAGTGTCTGCCATATTGTAGAGTACCATGACAAGGGAGCTAAAGATCATAGGAACAGCAAGCTTTGCCACTGCTCCGGGTATCGGCGCTTTTTCAAAGAGTTGTATCTTCTCGTTTTCTTTCATCTTACTATCATCGCTTTCCTCATTAATATAGTTATCTTTAGATTTTATCATTTTATAGAGGAATTTCAATCTCTGTTTAGCTTTTACGTCATCAATGTGGTTTTTTGTGGTTTTTTCTCTCATCATCTGTGGTTTTTTACCATATTTCATGATTATTATGTTGCCATTTACCTGTGGTTATAGTATAATCAGTACCAGAAATGTCCGTACACCAAACCGCAAGGAGAGAAATCAATATGAAACGTTCAAAACGAATTGAGGCGCTTGACGCCCGCCCGGTCAATCTGGACGGTTACATCAACGAGTGGCCGGAGATGGGCTTTGCTGCGATGAGCAGTCCCTATGATCCGAAACCCTCTGTAAAAGTTGAAGACGGCAGGATCGTAGAACTGGACGGCAAAAGCCGTGAAGATTTCGACTTTATCGATCAGTTCATCGCCGACTACGCCATCAACATCGACCGGACCGGGAAATCAATGGCAGTATCTTCTCTCGAGATTGCAAGGATGATCGTGGATATTAATGTGTCCAGAAAGGAAATCCTTGAACTCATCTCAGGTATTACGCCTGCAAAGATGACAGAGGTCATGAACCATCTGAATGTAGTGGAGCTCATGATGGGGATGCAGAAGATCCGCGCCAGGAGGACTCCCGGCAATCAGGCTCATATCACAAACTTAAAGGACGATCCGGTTCAGATCGCAGCCGACGCGGCAGAAGGCGCGCTGAGAGGATTCGCAGAAGAAGAGACGACCATGGGCGTCGCGCGCTATGCTCCTTTAAGCGCCATGGCTCTTCTGATCGGCTCACAGGTGGGCCGTCCGGGCGTACTTACACAGTGTTCGGCAGAGGAAGCGACTGAGCTTGAGCTTGGCATCCGCGGTCTGACCACTTATGCCGAGACACTGTCTGTATATGGAACAGAAAAAGTATTTATCGACGGAGACGACACGCCCTATTCCAAAGCATTTCTGAACTCTGCGTACGCCTCCCGTGGACTGAAAGTCCGCTTCACATCGGGTTCCGGATCCGAGGTGCTTATGGGCAGCAGCGAAAAGAAATCCATGCTCTATCTGGAATGCCGCTGTCTCTATGTAACAAAGGGCGCAGGCAGTCAGGGCATCCAGAACGGATCTGTGAGCTGCATCGGCGTAACCGGCTCTGTACCGGCGGGTATCCGCGAAGTTCTCTCAGAGAATCTCGTGGCCGCGCTCCTTGGTCTGGAATGTGCTTCTTCCAACGACCAGAGCTTCTCCAACTCAGATATGCGCCGCACTGCCAGAACAATGCTTGAGTTCCTTCCCGGAACAGACTTCATCTTCTCAGGGTATGCGGCGGAACCTAACTACGACAACATGTTCGCCGGATCGAATTTCGATGCGGAGGATTTCGACGACTACAACGTGCTGCAGAGAGACATGCAGGTGGACGGCGGTCTGAAGCCTGTCACAGAAGAGCAGGTCATCCATGTGCGCAGCAAAGCCGCCCGGGCAGTGCAGGCTGTGTTCCGCAATCTGGGCCTCTCACCGGTGACAGACGAACAGGTAGAGGCTGTGACCTATGCTCACGGAAGCAAGGATACTCTCCCGCGTGACGTCACCGCTGATCTGGCGGCAGCCGAGGACGTATTAAAACGCGGTATCACAGGCATCGACGTCGTAAAAGCACTCGCAGAGACCGGATTTGAAGATGTGGCGGCAAGCGTACTGAACATGCTGAAACAGCGCGTTGCAGGCGATTACATGCAGACCGCCGCCATCCTTGACAAAGACTTTCACGTTATGTCCGGCGTCAACACCCCGAACGACTACATGGGACCGGGGACCGGCTACCGTGTAGACGGGGAACGCTGGGAAGAGATCAAACAGATCCCGCATATCATTAATCCGTACGACATATAGGAGAGGAGGAGACAACATGCAGATCAGTGAAGAATTAGTAAGACAGATCACAAACGCAGTATTAAGCCAGATGTCACAGTCCGGCGTCTCCTCAGAGGGGGATGCCCCGGGGGCCGCTTTTTCCTCAGCCCAAATGCCTTCTCTGGCAGGCAGGGAACGTATCAACGAGGAAAAAACTTCCTATGCATCTTACCCCCGCGCAGTGAAAGGTACAGATCCGAAAGAGGTTGTGATCGGCGTAGGCGCCGCGTTTCAAAAAGAGATCACAAAGACGATATCCGGCATCCCGCTGGACGACGTTCTGCGCAATGTAAAGGCGGGCATTGAAGAAGAGGGAATGATCCCGAGAGTCGTGAAGATCCTGGATACATCGGACGTTTGCTTTATGGCGCTGGAGGCCGCGAAGCTCTCCGGTTCCGGTATCGGCGTAGGCATCCAGTCCAAAGGAACGACGGTCATCCATCAGAAAGACTTATACCCTCTCTCCAACCTGGAGCTGTTCCCGCAGGCGCCTCTCATGACGCTTGAGACATATCGACAGATCGGGCAGAACGCAGCGAAGTATGTAAAAGGCGAGCAGGTCGTACCGATCCCGTGTACTAATGATCCGATGTCCAGACCACGCTATCAGGTGAAAGCAGCTATCATGCACATCGCAGAGACCGAGCAGCTTGATCCGGAAATCGGCGCAGTTGAATGGGAGGAAAGATAAATGAGATATCCTTTAGCTGAACACGAAAAAGATAATATTACATCCAAAACCGGCAAGAAATTTACCGATATTACACTGGATGAGGTAATGAAAGACCATGTGGCGCCGGACGACATCAAGATCTCAAAAGAAGTCCTCAAAGCCCAGGGACAGGTGGCCATGGAAGCAGACAATGCCCCTATGGAGAAAAACTTTGAGCGCGCCGCCGAACTGGTAGATGTGCCGGACGATGTGATCCTGAAAATGTACGACAAGCTGCGCCCCAACCGCTCCACCAGGCTGGAGCTCGTCATGATGGCGCAGGAGCTCCTTGAGAAATACAACGCCAGGAACTGCGCGCGTCTTGTCATGGAAGCCGCAGAAGTGTATGAAAAGAGAGGAATATTACTTTGAGTTATATCGCAGGAGTTGATATAGGAAATTCCACAACAGAAGTCTGTGTCGGCGAAGTGACCGGCCGGGGAAACGTCACATTTCTCACCAGCGCTTCCTGCCCCACTACAGGAACAAAAGGCACGATCGAAAATGTATACTCGGTGAAAAACGCGCTGAAGCTTGCCATGAGCCGGATCGGGCGCGAGACCTCCGATATCGATCTTGTCCGCCTCAATGAGGCCGCTCCGGTCATCGGGGATACCGCCATGGAGACGCTGACCGAGACCGTGATCACAGACTCTTCCATGATCGGCCACAATCCATCCACTCCGGCAGGAGCCGGGCAGGCCGTCGGAGAGATCCTGCTGATCGAAAATATCTCCCGGGCTGTACCGGGCACTGCATATATCCTTGCCGCATCGGCAGATCACAGCTACGAGGAAGTTGCCGCTGTTGTCAACCAGCATGATGAGATCGATATCTCCGGCATCATCCTGCAGGCGGACGAGGCAGTTCTTGTGGAGAACCGTATCCACAAGGAGATTCCGATCATCGACGAAGTACGGCGGATCGACCGTCTTCCGGACGGCGTGCCCGCAGCCATCGAAGTGGCTCTTCCGGGACAGACGATCCGCATGCTCTCGAATCCTTACGGAATCGCCACCCTGCTTGGACTTACCGCAGAGGAGACGCGCACGATCACACCGATCGCCAAGAGTCTTATCGGCAAGCGCAGCGCTGTAGTCTTAAAGACTCCGGGCGGAAATATCCACGAAAACGTACTCCCTGCCGGCGAGATCTATTTCTATGGGGATAAAAACGTCACGATCAGCCTGGACGAGGGAGCGGAGAAGATTATGGAAGCTGCGGCGGACGCAGGTGATATCCGCGATATCAGCGGACAGCCGGACACGAACGTCGGAAATATGCTCGCCCGCATCCGTACAGGCATGAGCGAGCTGGATAAAAGCGACGAGGCCGATATCCGCATCACCGATATCCTTGCCGTCGATACGCTGGCGCCGGTCCTGATCTCAGGAGCCCTTGCAGGCGAGACCTGTCTTGAGAAAGCTGTCGGCATTGCCGCCATGGTGAAGACACAGAAGCTTCCCATGCAGGAGATCGCCGCACGTCTCACAACAGAACTGGGAACTGATGTAAAGGTTGCCGGGGTGGAGGCCGTTATGGCAAGTCTCGGCGCGCTGACTACACCGGGGACAAAGCTGCCTCTCGCTATCCTTGATATGGGCGGCGGTTCCACCGACGCCGCGATCATTGATGAAGACGGCCACGTGACGCTGACACACCAGGCCGGGGCGGGTGAGCTGGTATCTATGCTGATCCAGACGGAGCTCGGCTTAAGTGACCGCCATATTGCAGAGGAGATCAAGAAATATCCGCTTGCCAAAGTGGAAAGTCTCTTCCACATGAGGATGGAGAACGGCCAGATGACTTTCGTCGACGAATCCATAGATCCGAGATTTTTCGGACGCGTGGTGCTGCTCACGGAAAGCGGACTCATCCGCATCGAGGAG
>CALWAR010000079.1 GCA_944375765.1 uncultured Mediterraneibacter sp.
AAGATCCTGTTGTACGGCATGACTGAAGACCACCTCCGAGCGGCCCTAATCAGGCACGGTGATTCCGTTATCATCATATGAATTAAGATGGTTTTCCATGGAAAACAAGCAGGGTGGAACCGCGGGAGTATTTCCCGTCCCTGCGTGGAGTGTTTCCGTGTGACTGCATAGATTTCAGAAAAGTAAGAGACATTCCGTGGAATGTCTCTTTTGTTTTTTGCGCGATACGCCCGGCAAGCAGCCGCCATGCTTGCTCCTGTGGGTGGGATTTCATCTGCGTCAGCCGGAAACAAAATGAGATAAATAGAAAGGAAGAGAAAAAGATGAAGATCACATTAAGAGACGGTTCATTTAAAGAGTATCAGGAACCAAAGAGCGTATATGAGATCGCTGTTGATATCAGTGAAGGACTTGCCAGAGTTGCTACATCCGGTGAGGTTGACGGAGAGATCGCCGACCTGAGGACAGTGATCGACCATGACTGCGAGCTCAGCATCCTGACATTTAACGATGAAAAAGGAAAAGGAGCGTTTCGGCATACAGCCTCTCATATCATGGCGCAGGCGGTCAAGCGTCTGTATCCTGAGACGAAGCTTGCCATCGGTCCATCCGTCGCAGACGGATTCTACTATGATGTAGACAGAGAGACTCCGTTTACAACAGAGGATCTGGAGAAGATCGAGGCGGAGATGAAGAAGATCGTCAAGGAGAACCTTGAGATCAAACAGTATACAATGCCGAGAAATGAGGCGATCGAGTACTTTAAAGAGAAAGATGAGCCATACAAAGTAGAGCTGATCGAGGATCTGCCGGAGGGCGAGACCATCAGTTTTTATTCCCAGGGAGAGTTTACAGATCTCTGTGCAGGCCCGCACCTTATGACTACCAAACCGGTAAAAGCTTTCAAGCTGACAAGCCTTGCTGGCGCATACTGGAGAGGCGACGAGCACAATAAGATGCTCCAGAGGATCTATGGTACTGCTTTCCCGAAGAAAGCGGAACTGGAAGAGTATCTGACCATGATCGAAGAGGCGAAGAAGCGTGACCACAGAAAACTCGGTAAAGAGCTGGGACTGTTTATGATGCGTGAGGAGGGACCTGGATTCCCGTTCTTCCTGCCGAACGGCATGGTGCTTAAGAACACACTGCTTGACTATTGGAGAGAAATCCACCGCAAGGCCGGATATGTGGAGATCAGCACACCGATTATGCTGAGCCGCCATCTGTGGGAGACTTCCGGACACTGGGATCACTATAAAGAGAATATGTATACGACGGTGATCGATGATGTGGATTTTGCCGTTAAGCCGATGAACTGTCCGGGCGGTATCCTTGTCTATGAGTCAGAGCCTCGTTCCTACCGTGATCTCCCCATCCGCATGGGCGAGCTCGGTCTGGTACACCGCCATGAGAAATCCGGACAGCTCCACGGACTGATGCGCGTGCGCTGCTTTACACAGGACGATGCGCATATCTTCATGACTCCGGAGCAGATCAAGGATGAGATCAAAGGCGTTGTAAAATTGATCGACGAAGTATACAGCCTCTTCGGATTCAAATATCATGTAGAACTTTCCACCCGTCCGGAGGACAGCATGGGACGCGATGAAGACTGGGAGATGGCGACAGACGCCCTCAGGGCAGCTCTCGATGATATCGGACTTCCCTATGTTGTAAATGAGGGCGACGGAGCATTTTATGGGCCGAAGATCGACTTCCATCTTGAGGATTCTATCGGCAGGACATGGCAGTGCGGCACGATCCAGCTCGATTTCCAGCTTCCGCTGCGGTTTGACCTGGAATATACAGGCGCAGACGGGGAGAAACACAGACCGATCATGATCCATCGTGTTGTATTCGGTTCTATCGAGCGTTTCATCGGTATCCTGATCGAGCACTTCGCGGGCGCGTTCCCGACATGGCTTGCACCGGTACAGGTGAAAGTCCTGCCGATCTCCGACAAACATCTGGAGTACGGCACAAAAGTCCTGAACGAGCTGAAAGAAGCGGGCATCCGCGCCGAGATCGATACCCGCGCTGAAAAGATCGGCTACAAGATCCGTGAGGCACAGATGAAGAAAATCCCGTATATGCTCGTCGTCGGCGCGAAAGAAGAGGAAGAAGAAAAAGTATCCGTAAGAAGCAGAGTAAACGGAGACGAAGGACAGTGCGGACTCGGAGAGTTCACGGAGAAGATCAAAGAAGAGATCCATCTGAAGAAATGACGTTCGTGTTTGCCGAATAGATGTCGCTGGTGAAGACAGGAGATGGATGTTTTTACATCCACTCCTGTCTGAAAGAAAGTTAAAACATACTGAAATGTTTATGAGCTTATCCCATTACCGACTAAAACTGTCTTTCCGCAAAAGGCAAACCCATACTTTCTGATCCGATCTGACGGAACTCCTTTATCCAGCAATTCAACAGCATAATTCTTAGTTTCAATCTGCCGTAATGCCGCTTCTACTGTCTGAGACAATTTTTTTTCTTCCTCCGGATCCTGTATTTTGAACTCAATGATAATTGCAGGATCATCGCTATTTTTAGGTTCCAGCATAATATCATATCGACCAAAACCGCTTTCCCGATTTGATGTTATACGATAGCGTTCCTCAAGATCAACTATAAGTCCCAGCACGAATCCATGATAAAAACGCTCTGGTTCTGTTGCCTCAGATGGTTTTTTCCCAGTGTCAAAGAAGCTGAACACAGATAGAGCAA
>CALWAR010000080.1 GCA_944375765.1 uncultured Mediterraneibacter sp.
ATATAGACGGCCTGGAATATGTGACCAGGCACAGTCGTATTCCGGTTATGTCGGACGAGAGCGTGTTTGATTCCCATGACGCCTTTCGCCTGGTGCAGCGTCATGCGGTGGATTATGTAAATATTAAGCTTATGAAATGTGGAGGGCTGTGGGAGGCCATTAGAATCAATGCCGTCTGTGAAGCGGCAGGGGTGGAATGTATGCTGGGATGCATGGCGGAGGAGACTAATATCGGGGCCACGGCGGCAGCCAGTCTGGGCGCCGCCCTGAAAAATATTACCAGAGCGGATATAGACTGTCAGTTTTCCATTGCAGACTTCCCTGTACAGGGAGGGATGCGCTGGGGGAAAGGCGGATTGCTGAGCCTGCCCGGCGAGCCGGGATTTGGATTTCTGTGAAAGGATTTTCAACTTCGTGTTTGTTGAAGAGATATTGCTGCAGTTGTAAAAATATATTGATCGAATCACAGACGCAGAAAAGAAGATACTGCAACGCTATGCAGACTCGCTTTACCTCATCCCCTCGAATCCATGTAACGCGACATAAAAATGCTCGTCCATTGGAACTCGCATTTTCACGCCGCTAACATGGAGAACGAGGTGTATTCGGAACGCTCCATGTCGATGCGTAGCTTATGCAGTATCTTCTTTTTCTGCTGTCTCATCCGGTCACTACACTTATTCTCAGCAGCAGCGTCATCTTTCAACAAGCACTCATAAAAGTTGGAAGAGACCAGAACTTTATCGATAAACTCCACCTCTTCGACCGGCTTTCTGTAAATTCCGAGATTGTCGGAGAGACACTTCCCATTGGATGCACACAGAAAATGAAACGGATACAGCCGGTCTGATGAACCTTTCGTATATGGCGGGAGAATGAGGCCGGTGACTGTGGAGGGATGTTAGTCAAAGTTAAAATCCGTGATACAGCGTTGATCAATAAAATGAATATGTCTGAGCGTATGCGAGTTTATTCATTTGATTGATCGTTTTTAGCTGCAGCACGGATTTGTTACTTTGTCTTATGACCTGTAACCGGAGCCGGAGGCATTACGATCCCGACTGTTCCGAATATATGCGTCAATCTACTGAATCCGCCTGGTTTTCGGACCTTATATCATCGGCGCTCAGTCCGACAAACACGAAGTTATCCCACTGATATCACTGTCGATCACCAGTGAGTAGTTTGTGTAATATACGACAAATCCAGGCTTTGCACCCTTTGGTTTTTTTACATGTTTTTTCTCTACGTAGTCGATCTCGACTTTATCGCTGCCCCGCATGCCGGAGTAGTATGCAGCAAGCCGTCCTGCTTCCTCGAAAGTTGTATCCGGCAGTTCGTCGCCGTTTGTTTTTACGATCACATGGGAGCCGGGCGCCTGTTTGGCGTGGAACCACCAGTCGTTTCCGGACGCAAAGTTAAATGTGAGTTCGTCGTTCTGGAGATTATTCTTTCCCACATACATGTGGTAGCCGTCGCTTGAGATATAGTGGAGCGGCGTGTTTTTGATCTTCGCCTTTTTCTTTGTAAATCTCCGCTTAATATAGCCGGTATTTACAAGCTCCTCCCGGATTCCGGCCAGATCGTCCTCGGTGACGGCGATGTCCAGAGCTGTCTGTATGGATTCCAGATAGGTGATGTCGTCTTTTGTCTCCCGGCTCAGTTCGGAGAGCGCCTCAAAGGTCCGTTTCTGTTTGTTATATTTTGCGAAATAGCGCTGTGCGTTTTCCTGCGGTGTTTTCGTCGGATCAAGGGGGATAGAAATCATCTCGTTTGTATAGTAGTTGAGAGCCTCCAGTTTTTTCGCTCCCTCTTCCACATTATATCCATAGGCGTTGATCAGTTCGCCGTAAACTTTGTATTTTTCACGGTTCTCCGTATCTTTTAACTGCCGGGTCTGAAGATCATATTTTTTCCGGTTCCTCTCAAGGGCAGTCTGTACAATGTGGCGGAGATCCGCTGATTTCTGCCGGATGCGTGTGAGCTGGCTGCGGGCAGAGTAGTAGGTGTGCAGAACTTCAGACATAGAGGCATATTCCCTGCGCTCATACTGTGCAAAATGGGTAAGTGGCAGCGCAGAAAATTCTTTCGGTTCCCTGCCGTCATAGTAGATGGCAGGAGAGAACCGTTCTTCTTTTACAGCAGAGAGACAGATCTCAAACTGTGTATACAGGTGAAGCAGGATATCATCCGAATATTCCTTTGCGGGAATGGATGAATCCAGACCTGCGAGGAAGCAGATTTCCTCCGCTGTCACAGGGCTGATCCCGGTAAAGCTTGTGTAGACTGCCTTTGAAACAGGCACGGGCTTGGCTGTCAGCAGATCTTTAAAAGTTTCTGCTTCCACCGTGAGCGGATCTGCCTTATGCATCGTATCCGGGATGAAATACTCACGTCCGGGCAGGACTTCGCGCACGGAACTCATCTGAGCGGAAACGTGCTTGATGCTGTCGATGATCTTTCCGTCCCGCGTGCAGAAAATAATATTGCTGTGTTTCCCCATGATCTCTACGATCAGTTCTTTCTGGCAGAGATCACCCATCTCGTCTAAGTGTTCGATCGTAAAGTGGATGATGCGTTCAAGTTTTGGCTGACGGATATCAACGATCCTCCCGCCCCCGATGTGCTTGCGCAGGAGCATACAGAAATTTGGCGCAGTCATGGGCGCATTTTTATTTGTATCCGTCAGATAAATGAGCGGAAGAGATGCATCCGCGCTGATCAGCAGCCGTTTCTGTCCGCCCGGCGCTTTGATCGTGAGCAGTAGTTCATCGTTCTCAGGCTGGGCGATCTTTGCGATACGCCCGTTTATCAGTTCTCTTCTGAATTCGTGGACAAGGTCTGCCACGACGATCCCGTCAAAAGCCATGATCTTTAAGTTTCCTTTCGGTTAAGAATTCCCTGCCGGCATCACTTCTGCCGACACTAAAAGAGAGTATATCACAATCGGGCGAAATGAGAAAGTATTTCAACATAATTGACTTTTTTCTAAGGGTGGAAAAGAATATGAAAAAGCAGGAACAGATCATGAAAGACTATGAATACGTGATATGAAAGGAAGGATGAAGAATGATAGTAGAGCATGGTTTGATCTATTTTTTACAGAAATTTGACGAGCAGCCGTTCCTCGTAAAACTGGGCGGAAAAGAGTACAGGATCGGAGAAGGAGAGCCTGCGTTTACCGTAAAGTTCAATAAGTCCATCCCGGTAAGTGATCTGATGACGAGTACATCGATCGCCCTGGGCGAGGCGTATATGAACGGCGATCTTGAGATTGAGGGAGACCTCTATGAGGCGCTGGATCATTTTCTCGGACAGATGGGGAAATTTTCGACGGATCAGAAGGCATTAAAGAAACTGATCTTTACCTCATCGGGAAAGAAGAATCAGGAGAAAGAAGTACGCAGCCACTATGACATAGGAAATAATTTTTATAAGCTGTGGCTGGATGAGACGATGAGTTACTCCTGCGGGTACTTCGCACACGAGGACGATACGCTTTACCAGGCCCAGGTAAATAAAGTGGATTATATCCTGAAGAAACTTTATTTAAAAGAAGGAATGTCTCTTCTGGATATCGGATGCGGATGGGGATTTCTCCTGATCGAGGCGGCAAAGAAATATAAAGTCCACGGCACGGGCATCACACTGAGTGAAGAGCAGTATAAGGAATGTCAGAACCGGATCAGGGAAGAAGGCCTTGAGGATTATGTGGATGTTGAGCTTATGGACTACCGCGACCTGCCGAAAATGGGCAGACAGTTTGACCGTGTGGTCAGCGTGGGTATGGTAGAACACGTGGGCAGGGACAACTACGAGCTCTTTCTCAGGTGTGCGGAGCAGGTGATGAAGAAAGGCGGACTCTTCCTCTTACACTTCATCAGCGCCCTGAAAGAGCATCCGGGCGACGCGTGGATCAAAAAATATATTTTCCCGGGCGGAACGGTTCCAAGCCTGCGTGAGATGGTAAGCGCCATGGCAGAGCACGATTTTCACACAATGGATATCGAGAACCTGAGACTTCACTATAACAGGACGCTGCGCTGCTGGAGAAAGAATTATCTGGAGCATCTCGACGAAGTTAAGGAGATGTTTGACGAGAAGTTCATCCGGATGTGGGATCTGTATCTGGCATCGTGCGCGGCTACTTTCCACAACGGAGTCATTGACATCCATCAGATCCTGATGACGAAAGGCGTGAACAATGAGCTCCCGATGGTGAGATGGTATTAACTGTTGACCATTCCTGTACAAAAGGGTATAATATTATAGATTCATTCCGCGCTGCGGGGGAAAGCTAAAACAGTAATGTACAGAGGATGATTTAACATGATAAAAAGTATGACCGGGTTCGGCAGGTGTGAGATCCTGAAAGGCTCAAAAAAGTTCACGGTGGAGTTAAAGAGCGTGAATCACCGGTATCTCGATGTAAATATCAGGATGCCGAAGAAACTGAACTTATTTGAGACTGCCATACGGACGCTTTTGAAGTCCTATGCAAACAGAGGGAAGGTAGATATCTTCGTCACCTGTGAGGATCTGTCCCAGGCGCAGATCTCAGTGAAGTACAATGCGGCGCTGGCAGCCGAATATCTGAAATACTTAAAGCAGATGGAGGAAGAGTTCGGCCTTGAAAATGACGTCCGCGTTTCTGTTCTTTCCCGTTATCCTGAAGTCTTTACGATGGAGGAACAAAGCGAGGATGAGGAGGAACTCTGGAATGTCCTCAAAGAAGCTCTCGAGGGGGCTTTCACACAGTTTGTGGAGACAAGAAAGACAGAGGGAGAGAATCTCAGAAAAGATATTCTCTCCAAACTGGATCTCTTAAGCGGGCAGATCGGGTATATCGAGGAGCGGTCTCCGCAGATCGTCGCTGAATACCGGGCAAAGCTCGAGGATAAGATGAAAGAGCTGCTGGCAGATACACAGATCGAGGAAAGCCGGATCGCATCGGAAGTGATCCTCTTTGCTGACAAGATCTGCACGGACGAGGAGGTTGTAAGGCTCAAAAGCCATATCAGCCATATGCGGAGTACTCTTGAAGAAAATGACGAGATCGGAAGAAAGCTTGATTTCATCGCCCACGAGATGAACCGCGCGGCAAATACGATCCTGTCCAAGGCGAACGACATTGAAGTGTCTGATCATGCGATCAGTCTGAAGACAGAGATCGAGAAGATCAGGGAACAGATCCAGAATATCGAATAGTATAGAATGCTTTTCCATTGACGACAGGGGGGGACGGAAATGAACAAAAAGGGAATATTGATCGTTGTATCCGGTTTTTCCGGTTCGGGGAAAGGGACTCTTATGAAAGAACTCCTCGCCCGTTATCCGGATACATACGCTCTTTCGATCTCAGCGACTACACGTTCGCCAAGAGCGGGAGAAGCCGACGGCAGAGAATACTTTTTTGTGTCAAAAGATGAATTTGAAAAAATGATTGCCAAAGACGAGCTGATAGAGTATGCTAAGTACGTGGAAAATTACTATGGCACTCCACGGGACTATGTGGAGAGTAAACTGGACGAGGGAAAAGATGTGATCCTCGAGATCGAGATCCAGGGAGCGCTCAATGTAAAGAAGATGTTCCCGGATACGCTGCTTTTGTTCGTCACCCCACCGAGCGCCGATGAACTCAAGAAGCGTCTTGTCGGCAGAGGGACCGAGACGATGGAAGTGATAGAATCCCGCATGGACCGCGCCTGTGAAGAGGCCGCAGGGATGGAGTATTACGACTATCTGATCGTTAATGACAGCCTGGAAAGCTGTGTCGCGCAGATGCATGACATTATTCGGGCGGAGCACCGGAGAAGTTCGCGAAACCTTGAGTTTATGAGAGAGATCAAAGAGGATCTTGAAAGAATGAGAAGCCGAAGATAAGAAGACGAAGATAAGAAGCCGGGCGAGCGCTGCAGGACAGGGCGTCAGCCGTAAAAGAATGCGGAGGAAGCAAAGAAAGGAGAAGACCGGGTTATGCTGCATCCATCTTACACAGATTTGATAAAAATAGTGAATAAAGACGTTGAGGAGGGGGATTCAAAGGTTGTAAACAGCCGCTATTCTATTGTTATGGCGACATCAAAGAGAGCAAGACAGCTCATCGCCGGAGATCTCCCTCTGGTAAACGCGAAAGAAGGAGAAAAACCTCTCTCCATTGCGATCGATGAACTCAATCAGGGAAAACTCAAGATCCTGGCTGAGAATGCAGAAGAAGAGGAATAGGTTCAGACGAGGCAGATGCACGTGAGGTATCTGCCTCTTTTGTGACTGCAACAAAAATGACTGGAGGTGTATTATGAAGATACTGTTTATTTCACTCGGGTGTGATAAAAATCTTGTAGATACAGAAGTGATGCTCGGTCTTCTTGCATCGAGAGGATATGAGATGACAGACGACGAGACAGAGGCTGATGTGATCGTGATCAATACGTGCTGCTTCATCCATGATGCGAAAGAGGAGAGTATCCAGAACATACTGGAGATGGCGGAGTATAAAAAGGAGGGGAGAGCGAAAGCGCTCATCGTGACAGGGTGTCTTGCCCAGCGTTACCGGGAGGAGATCATGGACGAGATCCCCGAGGTAGACGAGGTGCTGGGAACGACGGCTTACGATAAAATACTGGAGGCAGTGGACGCGGCTCTTGCAGGAGAGCAGTCTGTCATGCTCTCAGAACTGGAAGCGCTTCCTGTGCCGGATGCGAAGCGGCTTGTGACGACAGGCGGACATTTCGCATATCTCAAGATCGCAGAGGGATGTGATAAGCACTGTACTTACTGTATTATTCCGAAGATCCGCGGGAACTTCCGCAGCGTTCCTATGGAGCGTCTCCTGAAAGAAGCACAGGAACTTGCAGACCAGGGTGTGAAAGAACTGATCCTTGTTGCTCAGGAGACAACATTGTACGGCAGGGATATCTATGGGGAAAAGACTCTCCACATATTACTGAAAAAGCTCTGTAAGATCACCGGGATACGCTGGATCCGCATCCTTTACTGTTACCCTGAGGAGATTACGGATGAGCTGATCCAGGTCATGAAAGAAGAACCAAAGATCTGCCATTATCTTGACCTCCCCATCCAGCACGCAAATGACACGATACTTGGCAGGATGGGCCGCAGAACGTCAAAACAGGAGCTGAAAGATATCATAGGAAAATTAAGAAGCGAGATCCCGGATATCTGTCTGCGCACGACACTGATTACCGGCTTCCCGGGAGAGACAGAAGAGCAGCATGAGGAACTGATGGGATTTGTAGATGAGATGGAGTTTGACCGTCTCGGAGTGTTCACATATTCGCCGGAGGAAGATACTCCTGCGGCAGAGATGCCCGATCAGATCGACGAGGAAGTAAAGCTGGACCGTCAGGCGGATCTGATGGAGCTCCAGCAGGAGATCGCTTTCGATAATGCCCAGGGTATGATAGGACGAGAAGTTCTCGTGATGATCGAGGGCAAAGTGGCTGATGAGAACGCCTATGCAGGCAGGACTTATCGGGATGCACCCAATGTGGACGGGCTGATTTTCATTAACACAGACGAGGAACTGTTGTCCGGCGACTTTGCAAGGGTCAAAGTGACCGGGGCCATTGATTATGATCTGATAGGAGAATTATTATGAATCTGCCAAATAAACTAACTGTTCTTAGAGTTATCATGGTGCCGTTTTTTGTATTTTTCATGCTGACTGATGCGGGCGGGGATGCAAATAAGTGGATTGCCCTGGCCCTCTTTGTCATCGCCAGCCTGACGGATATGCTGGATGGAAAGATCGCCCGAAAATATAACCTTGTGACAAACTTCGGGAAGTTTATGGATCCGCTGGCGGACAAGCTGCTGGTCTGCTCGGCCATGATATGTCTCATCCCGTCCGAAAAGCTGAATACGGCGATCGTCATCGTCATTATCGCAAGAGAGTTTATCATCAGCGGCTTCCGGCTTGTGGCTTCCGACAGCGGGATTGTGATCGCGGCAAGCTACTGGGGGAAATTCAAGACGGTATTCCAGATGGCGATGATTATCGTGCTGATCGCGGATCCTGGCGGAGTGTTCGACCTCGTCGGAGAGATCCTGATCTGGATCGCGCTTGCGCTGACGGTCATCTCCCTGATCGACTATATATGGAAGAACCGCCAGGTGCTCACCCACGGAGGAATGTGAAAAAATCTGACAAAAATCTGACAAACTCATGATTGACGAATAATGTAAATTATGAGAGAATAAACCATATATGGGACAGATTAGAGCAACCGCATCAGGCAGCGGGATGTCTGTGTCATATGCGAAGAAAATCATACATATTGAAAGGAGTTTTAACATGATTTATTCACATGAAGTAGAAATGATGTGTCCGGTGGCTCAGGGCGCGAATCACGGACCAGCTCCGATCCCGGAAGAGGCG
>CALWAR010000081.1 GCA_944375765.1 uncultured Mediterraneibacter sp.
CATATCAAGACAGTCTGTTTTTTATATCATCCCCTTCTTGAAAGCGGCAAACGAAAAATAGATGAATAGCATAAGAAATTCCCGCTATTATCTGACTATTTCTTTTGCGTTTCGCAAACGCCTAATATATATCGTCCAGAATTTCATTGCAGAGATATTTACTGTCTGTGCTTTCTACTTTCCAGGCCCTGACATCTTTATAGACCGGCTCTTTAACTGCTATAATAGTCACACCATCCTCCGTCTCATCATATTCACAGTAATACTTGTAATGATTGCAGAGCCAGATTATCTCCTCCGGACTGTCATTCATATTTATTTGCATCTGCAGTAAACTGTTCTTGCTGAACAGAAGCAATTCCCTGTCCAGAAAAATCCAGACGGCATATCTGTCCTCAATACTGTTTAAAATATAGGAAAGGTTATGCAGAGACTCCATAATATAATTTCCGGACAGGTCTCTCAGAGACGCAGTTATACTTCCGCATTTTCGGTATGTTTCCTCAACAACTGACTTTGCAGGACGGGGCAGAAACTGGTAATGCAGAATATTATAAGTTCCTATTGTGTATTCCCGCCTCCCTGTGCATATCGTCTCGCAGCACTCCTGGAAATCCATGTTTCGCAAATAACAGATCTCTGTATTATTTGAGACAAATCTTTTTGCGAAATCAACAGAAGGCGTGAAAACAAGCAGAACGTTTCCTGACTGCATCGCATTCTCAAGCGCATAGAAGCATGCCATCAGGGAAGTTTCAGCCTCGTCACACAGTCTTCTTATTACATAATCCTGACCATAATCCGCATATCTTGAAAGCTGATTCTTGACCCACTCCGTGGGCATGAGCAGCTCAGACGCAAATACATTTGCCTCTTTCTCCTGAATATCAAGCATATTATGGGCGGCATATTCGTTATCTGTTCTGCACAATGTCACATCGTCATGCCAACCGATAAATATATGTCCAAGTTCATGCGCGATAGTAAATCTTTTTCTTGGAAGATAGTTCATGTCAGAATTAACGACAATTTCCATATCCGATTCTCTAAGATCAGAATATCCGTCACCGTTTGTAACCAGCTTTTCTTCTCTGTACCTTATTCCTTTTTGTAAGAGAATCTCTTTAAAATCCACCGGAGGGTAAAGTTTATATTTGTCTGAAACTCTGTTTGCAATTTTTCTAACTATTTTCTCCTTGTTTTCCATCCTTTTTATATTCCTTAATTTCATTCAGATTATAAGAACGCGCCGCAATTTTTTCTCCTGTTGACATCTTATAATAGTTCCTCAAATCCAAATTGTGCCTTCTGCAGTACAAAATATCACGAATCACACCATTTCCTTCCCGCATCCACATTTCATACTCATAATCGTTTAACCCCAGAAAATCTTTTAAAGACTGCTCTGTCTCACTATTATGCCAGTATTCTACATAATCATCGATATCCTCAATCATAAGACCTTCTTCAAAAAAATCTGCAATAAAGTTCTTATACATCTGACAGCCTCCTTCCCCGTTTGGCCTCCTTGATCTGAACTCCCGTCACCGCATCCAGGGCGCCCAGGTGATACCCCCTTTTGTTGAAGACTTCTATCTCCCCGTGAAGTTCGTCCCATGAATAATACCTGTCCCTGCCTCTGTATACTTTTCTCCCATCGATGACCTTATAAAATTCAAACTGGTCAATAAAACATGGGGCCGGTTTCGGTTTATATGGCATTTTCAGTTCCTCCTTTGCAACAAGACTGGAAAAATACAATAATCTGCTCTATTGATACCGGATAATAATCATTTGCATCTACCCCTGCGTCAAATCTCATGATTCGTTCCTCTTGTTTCTCAGATTATAATCTTTTTCCTATGGCTGTGTCCGTGCAGGTGTATACTGTTCCGCACATCCTGTACCTCAGTTCCGCCGACGCCTCATTCTTTTCGGCGGTCATACTCTTCCCGTCAGTATCTCCGCTTATCTCTGTCACTACCGTCCGGGCGCCATGCAAGAACAAATGTTCTTTTTTGCTATTGTATCCCATATTATTTCTTGTGTCAATCGCCAAAATCTTTCCTTGAGTTTCCGCAGAATTATCCCCACCAGATAACTCTGCTGTGTTTTATTATCCACAACTTTCAAAAAATGGCCAAAAAATAAGGAATCCTGTTCCTTTTTGATGTAAAATATAAATTGAAATACTAAAAGTAAAAATGCAGTTTTCACTCATCAATTTTTATATTGACTGTCTCTTTCATTATGCCACATCTCAGTTCCTCCAAACTATATCTCACCATTGTTGATTCTACAAAATTAATTTCATTACTAATCAGTCTGTATATCTATCTGGCTCTGCTCTTTCGGACATTATAGCAAAGATAATGATAAAAGTATATAGGACGAAAAGCAAAAAAGCACAAATGTTCGAGTATACATCTGTACTTTTTTATAAACTTCCTGGGAGCGTTACATACTCTTCCGTACTCCATCTGATTTTCTTTTCGTCTTGAAAATAAAGCAAATGAAACTCCCTGCTGTACACCACATCAGGAAACCTGATAAATTTATTACAGTTGCCAATCGGTTCACATAGTCATTTCCCAGAAGCACTCCTCTGTTATGTAACTGAATATCTTCGACGATGCATTTCCAATACCATGATAAAGCGAAAATATTGTCATCTGGAACAATTTCTGCAGGAATCACTACTTCAAATTTCATGATCTCCCACAAAACAAAAATGTATCCTGCAAAAAGCAGCAGAAAAAGAGCCATTTTTATAGTCAACTTTTTATTTTGGATAACGCATTTCAAAAAATATTCTTTTTCATACGCTTTCAGAAATCTTTTTATATAAATCTTTTCTATGGCAAAAATTTTTTTATATAGTAAAACTGACACAAATATGCCTAAGACGAGATTCATTATCTGAACCCAATACCCTGCCGTCTGTTTTATAACAAAATAGTCTTCTTTTTCATAGACATCATAATATTTCCCCATGCTAACCTGCAAACTAACCGTACTGCCAGTTATACTGATGACATCTGCTGTTGTCTGCCTCCAGTCAGAGCAGTTGTTAAAAGGCACATAAACTCTGTCATATCCATCCTTTACAATTTCCGGCAAAACATCTTCATAGATCCCTACAACCGTATATTGCACACCATCAAGCGACAGTTTTTTCCCTACGGCATTGACTGTAAGAAATTGCTCCAGCGCCAGTGTTCTGCTGACCACGGCTACATGTTCTGTTTCGTCCGTCTCCCGTTTGATCAGAGATCCTGACAGTAATTTCAAAGAGGGGGCTGTTGTTGTGTCCATTCCGCTTGTCATTACTTTTTTTATTTTTAGACTGCTCTCTGGTATATAAGCATCTTTTTCTGAATAAAACGAACCGTCTTCAGGAAGAATTTTCTGAAGTTTTTCCATCGGGATTCCTGTTCCTTTTTCAGTATTCAGCCGAAACTCTGTTGTCTCCGGGATCATCTGCGCCAGAATATGATTCGCGGACAGTAAAACGATCAATGCCGCGGCATACAGAATGGCAGCAACGGCTCTTAGCTTCCCTCTCATACTCTCACCCCTTTATTGTTGAATACGCACTTGCTCCCCATCTTCCAACCCTTTGTTTGTCGAAGTAATGATCCGGTCACCATATTCAAGTTCAATTTCAACTGCCGCGAAATAATCTCCTGACTCCAAGACTGCCGTCTGAAGCATTTTCACAAAATAATTCCCTTCTTCATCCTGCTTTAAAATGTAAAGCACTTTTCTTCCATTGTTTTCTTTTATTGCAGATAAAGGGATAATTTTTTCATAGACTATACCATCTGATCTTAATGTCGCTCTTACTCTGTCACCATACTCTAATTCTGGAACATCTTCCGTAAAAATTCCTGTCACCGAATAAATACCACTTTCCTGATCTTGTACGATACTGTCCATCTTTCCCTGAACAGTCTTCTGTGTAACCGTTCCGTCCTCAGATTCCCTGCTGTATATAATTTCAAAGTCTGCATTTTGACTGTAATATTCTCTTTCCGTTTCATTCAGCTCGATCCTCACGCCTTTTGCCGTTCCTGTTTTTGCCAGCCGAATGATCATTTCCCCCTGCAGAACAGACTGGCCGTCCTGTACGTATACTTCCAGTATTGTTCCTGAATTCGGTGACAAAAAATTCCCATTTGCGTCAATGTTACGGGACATCCTGTCATACTCTTTTGCCAACAGGTCATTTTCATACTTGTATGGGAAACATCACCGTTCATGACTTCCCTGAGAGACTGCTTTCTAAGAGAGCGGACTACAGGAAATCCTACGACCGCCAGTGAGATCAGTAAAAACAGAAATCGTGTCTCTTCCCCTCTGTCGCTCATATACTATTAACAAAGTCCAAACTAAAAGGTATGACCAAATATGAAAGATTATGTTATTCTCTCGGTGGAAACCCACCTTTTTTTTGCAAGGATCATGAAAGAACACTCTCTTTTTCTGGAGGCAGGATTTCCCTGCTGTGAAAAAGATCTTATTGAGGAAGCCGGCCGTTTCCGGTATAAGTTTGAGGAACTCCTCGGGGATGCTCTCAGCATCGCAGAGGGGAATGTCCACGAGTCCGTTCTGAATTCCGGGGAACTTGTTACAGAGTTTACTCTTCCCGCGGAAAAGAAAACAGCGTCATTAAGCGGGATCCCCGTCGACACCTCCATCACGGAGAAAACCCTGCAGCTTAACTGCGGCGTTACCCGGGCCGGGAATCAGACGCTGCTACAGCCGGTCCGCAGAATAAATGAAAGGGCATACAGGCTGCTCCGCGAACTGATCCGTTTCAAAGAGCGCATCCTCTCCGAGGTAAGAAACGGAAGACTTTTCACTGCCAATTATCCCCTGCTGCTCGAACACATTATCCGGGAAGCCAGACTGTACCGCGATATCGTGGAACAGCTTCTTGCCGGGCGGAATATCTGTTATCGTTCTTTCTACGAGACCGAAGAGTTCTGGAATCAGATCATGATGGAACATGCATGGTTCATCCGCGGACTGCTGGATCCGTCAGAGGCGGAGCTGATCGAAACAGCAGATGATTTCTCAAAAGACTATAAGAGACTTCTCGAAGCGGCCCGCCGTCAGGACTGCCGTGCCGCCGGCAGGAGCAGATGCGCACAGCCGGACCACACACTGACGGAGCGCACACTGACAGAGCGCACGCTTACGGAAACGATTAAATACCGCGGCTTTAAAGCAGCCGGCACAGACGGTATCTTAAACGGTCAGGTTTCCTCCGTCATACTCCCGCTGCTTGCCGATCACGTGCTCCGTGAGGCCGATCACTATATCCGGATCCTTGAAACCGGCAGGACGCATTAGGAGGTACGGCAATGGAATTATGTAATTATCCCTGTCCTGACCGGACACGTCATTACGAGATCGAAGCGATCGAGCTCCCCATCGTCTATAACAAATACGGGGATCACGATCCCAACGGCCTTTTATATGTATTGAAAAAAGACGCCGGGCGGATCCGCGAGGAGGCTCTCAGAAATTATTCCCGGGAGATCCCGCAGCCCTGCGAGATGGTAAAACCTCTTGTCATAAGGGCCTGCAAAGGAGAGACTGTTGTGATTCATTTTTCTCATTCTCTGGACCGCGATCTTTCGATCCATGTTCTGGGGATGGACTACGATGTACAGACGTCGGACGGAACGGCAGTCGGATTCAACCGGAATACGACGACACGGCGTGAGATCACGTACACCTGGTATGCAGGCCGGGAGGGCGTATATCTGTTCCACGATATGGGCGATCCGGGAAGCAGCGAAAAAGGGACCAATATCCACGGACTTTTCGGAGCCGTCATCGTCGAAGCTCCAAAGTCCAGATGGCTGGATCCCCGGACAGGCGGCGAACTGGAAAGCGGTCTTTTCGCAGATATCTACTCTCCCGGGAAGCCGGCGTTCCGCGAATATGCCGTATTCTTCCACGATGAACTGGAGATCCTGAATAAAAACGGGGAACAGCCGCTGGATCCTCACACCGGTCTCCCCTCATCCACAACAGGGATCAGCTATCGATCGGAACCGATGCGCAACCGCAGACCTCTGACCGACGACCATGCAGACAGCGGAGAAGATATCTCCATGAGTTCTTGGGTGTACGGCGATCCCGCTCCTCCGATCCTCAGCGCCTATGTCGGGGATCCGGCAAAGATACGTCTCATACACGGCGGGGTAAAGGAAACCCATGTTTTCCATCTCCACAATCATCAGTGGCGTCTGGAGGCGGAGAATCCGGTTTCCACGATCCTGGATTCCATCACGATCAGTCCGCAGGAATGTTATACGCTTGATATCCTCCACGGAGCAGGCAGCCTGACGGGAACGATCGGAGACGTCATCTTCCACTGCCACCTTTACCCGCATTTTCACGAGGGTATGTGGACTCTGTGGAGGATCCACGACCGGCTGGAGGACGGGAGCGGCAGACTGCCGGACGGCACAGTAATCCCGCCTCTCTGCCCTCTCAAAGACAGAGAGATACCTCCTTCAAAAGACAAAAAGCATCCCGGATACCCCGGTTTTATCAACGGAGTCTTCGGGGAGAGACCTCTCCAGCCGCCTCTTGGCATCCTGGAAGCAAACGGCAGCAACAAGATCGATCCTGCCGTACTGGAAGAGAACAATTTTGTAAACGGCTCTGTCCCCGGCGCGCTCTACTCCGAGACCTGCCCCTGTCATGCCGGCAAAATGTCCGGCTCAGAGGACGCATATGTCCCGTGCATGCCGGACGATACAAATGTGAAAATATTTGAGATCGCCGTCGTTCAGGCAAAAGTGACTTATAACCGCTTCGGATGGCACGATCCTCAGGGCCGGTTCTTTGTCCTGAAGGAGGATCTGGAACATCACGGCGGCCTGGACTGCTATATCCGGAAAGTTGAGGAACAGAAGATCCGGGTGGAGCCCCTTGTCCTGCGGGCCAACGCCGGAGACTGCATCGAGTTCCGCTTTACCAATCTTCTTCCGGAGTATCTGGAGGAAAGCGCCTTTCAGATGGAAACACTGACGGATATCGTCGGACACCATGTGCATCTCGTGAAATTTGATACGATCGTTTCCGACGGGGCGGCAAACGGCTGGAACAATATTGCCGGAGCGCGAAAATACGAGACGCTGATCGAGCGTTTTTTCGCGGACACAGAACTGCGCACGGTCTTTTTCCACGATCATCTGTTCGCCAATTCCCACCAGATGCACGGCGTATTCGGCGCGATGATCATCGAGGAGGCAGGCGCAACATTTCACGATACACGCAGCGGCGAAGAGCTCCGGCGCGGCGCCCGCGCTGTGATCCGGCGCAGAGACGGTACTTCTTTCCGGGAGTTCGCTCTCTTTGTCCATGATTTTGCCTTTCTTTTCGACAGAGACGGGAATCCTCTCAATCCTCCGGCAGTTCCGGGCTCCCACGATGATCCCGGTGTGATGGGCATCAACTACCGGTGCGAGCCGATGCGGGAACGCCTTAAGTGCGGTGAAGATCCCGCCTATATTTTCAGCTCGCTTGTTCACGGCGATCCGGCCACGCCTGTCCTTGAAACCTACCCCGGGGATGAGATCATCTTCCGTCTGCTGGACGGCGCGCACGAAGAGCAGCATGCGTTCAATCTGACCGGTCTGTCCTGGCAGAAAGAGCCCGCAGATCCTCATTCTCCCGTTGCCGCCTCTCAGACGATCGGGATCTCCGAGGCATTTAATCTGCGGATCACAGGCAAATATGCTCCCGGAGACTATCTGTACTATTTCGGCGGGATCGACGACGTGTGGCTCGGACTCTGGGGCATCCTGCGGGCGCACAGCCATCCTGTAAAGCATTTAAAGCCTTTGTGCAAAGGCAGAGACCGTCTTCTGCCCCTCCCGCCCTGTCCCGGAAAAGATGCTGTTATCCGCAGATATGAGATCGCCGCCATACAGCAGGATATCTCTTATAACAGTTACGGGGATCACGATCCGGACGGACTGATGTTTGTGCCGCTCGAAGACGCCGAGCGGGCGCTTCACGGATACTATGAGCCAAAGCCTCTCATACTGCGGGCAAATGCAGGGGAATGGATAGAGATCACTCTCCACAACCTTTTTGATCCGGAAGATCCGATCAGGTTCCACGACTACCCGCGAGTTCCTCTTGATTACAGACACACTCCTTCCATGCGTGTCTCTTTGAATCCGCAGTTCCTGCATTATGATCCGGTGTGCGATTCAGGGATCAACGTAGGCTTCAACAACAGAGAACAGACGCTGGCCCCCGGCGAGAGCAGGAAATATCTGTGGTACGCGGACAGGGAATACGGCCCGTGTCTGCTGCAGTCTTTTGGCGATATGCGCAATCACCGCTGCCACGGTCTGTTCGGCGCCATCATCATTGAACCTGCAGGCGCCGGATGGTATCGGAGCTTTTCACTGTCCAGAGCGCTTCACGAAGAAGAAGCCGTTATAGCGGCTCCCGGCACAGAATGTTTTCGGGAATGTGTAGTCTTCATACAGAACGGCATCCGCATGCTGGACGCCGGCGGGAAACTTGTAAAGACGATACAGGAAGACGGCGGAGACATCGACGATGAAGATACCGGAGAAAAAGGCTATAATTACCGGTCCGAGCGGTTCGCAAACAGACTGAAGCACGACGGGCGCATTTCCAGAGTCTTCAGCAGCCGGCTCCACGGAGATCCGGCCACTCCGCTTTTCAGGGCTTATACCGGGGAACGTGTGATCTTCCGGACGATGATGCCGACAGATAAACCGCGGAACGTAAGTTTTACTCTTCACGGACACACGTGGAAAGAACAGCCGGAAGATCCGTTTTCCAGAGTGATCCCTCTCCAGGGCGGCGTCAGCATCGGCAATACTTTTACGATGGAATTAAAAGACGGCGCTTCCTGTCCGGGCGACTATCTCTACCGCTCCGGCAGTTTTAAATGGGATTTGGAATCAGGTATGTGGGGAATTTTCCGCGTGCTGAAACGCGGCATCGGATGCAGATGCAAAAATGCCTGCCAGAGATTATGGAAACGTGTATGTAAGAAACAGTAGTACAGCGAAAAATGCACTGTACCATCTGTCAGATCCCTGCCGGATACTCAACTCCATCCGGCAGCGGATCCCACTCATTGAGTCCGAGGCGCTGCTTGAACATTGCCTGCTCCAGTGTCAGGCGCGGCTCATCCTCTGACAGATATTCCATCAGTTCGTCGATTCCCTCCCGCGTCACATTGTTCACCATGAAAATTCGTTCGCAGCCCGCATTGATCAGCCACTGTCTGACCATCGGGATATTGGCGTAGGGCGAATCGATCTTCGTGATGATGCCGATCAGCGGGCGCTGGATAAATGCGCGGCTGCTGTCCCCGAAGAGATTGAACGGCTCGTCCGCTGCCTGGACGATGGCCACCACATCCGCTTCAAAAGAAAAGCATGCCAGTCCGACGCTGAATCGTTTTGACTCAGCATACTCTCCCGGAGAATCGATCGTGTCGTCTTCTGTATTCGTATACTGTGTTTTAATGTAATGGAGTTCTTCGCCTTTAAGCGCCTGTGTCAGGGAAGTCTTTCCCGCTTCGCTCCGGCCCATAAGAAACATCTTTCTCATTCTCTCACCTTACCTGTCTCTGTCCTCTGCCGGACATTTACACATCATGAAATACTCTAGCTTCTGTGGATCTCACACGTCTGAAAGCCGAGCACCTCGTCAAAGAATCTGACGACGCCCTCCACCGCAGTCTGTACTTCCGCCAGCCTGCCCGTGATGATCAGAGAGCCGCAGAAGCGGTCCATGAAACCTATCTCCACATTCGCACTTTTTACCGCAGTGTCCGCCGCCACCACGACCGACTCCCACGGAGTAAACCTGAGCAGGCCGATGGACTCGCCGGTGTGGTCTTCTCCTTCGTGGACGCCGATGTGGAGGGCAAGGTTCTGGTAGATCCTTGTATCAGAGGGGCTGATGACATGCGCCATGCATACCTCTTTTCCCGGTACGCGCACCCGTGTCATGCGCAGCTTTTTCCCTTTGAGATGTTCATAATCATCGTGGAACAGCTTTTCCAGCAATTCCTCTTTCGTCATTCGAGCCATGGACGCACTTCCTATCTCTTTGTGATCTTGCAGACAACATATCCGAGCGAATCACGGAAATATTCCACGATCTCCGTCAGAGCCGCCGTGACGTCCGAGATCTCTCCCGTAATGATGAGCGTGCCTGTAAAACGATCTGCAAATCCAAGATAAACATTTCCGCTCTTGACCGCGATGTCAGATGCGATCACGGCAGATTCCGGCGGCGTCATGTTCATGATCCCGATCGCCGATGAACGGTAATCAACCTGCGGGTTCAGTCCCAGTTTCTGATATATGATCGGAGACGGTCCGCCCATCACATGTGCAAACGTGATCTCCTTTCCTGCTACAGTTTCCTGTACGATCCTTATCTGTTCGCCGTGATCATTTGCCATTTATCTATTCCTCTCTCTCTGATATAGCTGCTTTATCAAAATGCGTTATTATCCAGTAAAAATGATACTATCGCAGATTTTCTCTGTCAAGCTGAAAAAGCATCCTGACAGCCCGCTCCTAAAACAGAAATTCAGTGAACACATAGTTGCTGATATCGATGCCACGCCCGGTCAGACGGATTTGTCCCTCTGATAATTCAAGCAGTCCCTGGCCTGACAGTCTCCTGATCTGCGCTCCATAGACTTCGCAGATCTCTGCCCCGAAATTCTCCCGGAAAGCCTCAGCGGATACTCCTTCCGTCTTTCTGAGTCCGAGGAACATGAACTCTTCCATCTGATCCCGGCGGGAAAGGCGCTCTTTTTCTCCGTGCAGTTCTGATCCGTCAGGATCTTTGCATACTCTGAGATATTTTTCCATATCCGCTGTATTGCAAAACCGGCGCTCGTCGATGAGAGATGATGCTCCCAGACCGAGTCCGAGGTATTCTTTCCGTTCCCAGTATCCGAGATTGTGCCGACATTCATATCCGTCTTTTGCATAATTGGATATCTCATATCTGTGATAGCCGTACTCCGAGAGAATCTTCTCCGTCGCTTTATAGATCCTCCGCTCGGTATCCTCATCAGGAAGCGGCGGAAAGACAGGGAGATTTTTCCCGGCTGCTTTTTGCGAATACCTTTCATAAAAGGGCGTCCCCTCTTCTACGATCAGGCTGTATGCGGAGATATGTTCCGGCCCCAGTTGTGCCGCTGTCCGAAGCGTCGTCTCCCAGCTTTGGACTGTCTGTCCGGGTATGGCGGATATCAGATCGATATTCACATTCTGAAAGCCCTCCCTGCGGACAGTCTCCCATGTATCCAGAAAATCCCGGTATGTGTGAATGCGTCCGAGCATGGAAAGCTCGTCGTCATTTACCGACTGCAGACCGATGCTCAGCCGGGTAACTCCGCACTCTTTCCACGTCCGCGCCTTGTCCTTTGTTACAGTCCCGGGATTTACTTCCACAGTGATCTCTGCATTCTCTGAAATATCAAAATTCTCAGAGAGCGCATGGAAGATCCGCTCTGCATCACCGGGATCCAGGACGGACGGTGTGCCGCCGCCGAAAAATATCGTGTTCACGCGGTGCGTTTTATATATTTCCCCTGTTCCTGCGATCTCAGAAAGCAAGGCATCCACATAGGACGTCCGCTCTTTAGCATCTGCAGGGGCGGACAGGAAATCACAGTATGCACATTTCTTAATACAGAATGGAATGTGTACGTACAGTTCCAGATCTTTTTTATCCATGATCCCTCTTCCGTGCGCCGAACAGGGCTTACCGGACATTTCCCCGTTCTGACGATCAGTCTTCATCCAGTTTCAGAACACTCATAAACGCTTTCTGCGGGATCTCTACGCTGCCCACCTGGCGCATGCGCTTCTTTCCCTCTTTCTGTTTCTCCAGGAGTTTCTTTTTGCGGGAGATGTCTCCTCCATAACACTTCGCCAGGACATCCTTTCTCATTGCCTTGACTGTCTCTCTTGCAATGATCTTGCTGCCGATGGCCGCCTGGATCGGAATCTCGAAGAGCTGACGCGGGATCTCAGCTTTTAGTTTCTCGCACATCTTCCTGCCTCTGTCGTAGGCGCTGCCCGCAAATACGATGAACGACAGCGCATCTACCTCTTCTTTATTGATCAGGATATCCAGCTTGACGAGTTCGGATCTCTGATATCCCAGCATCTCATAGTCAAAGGAGGCATATCCCCTTGACCTGGATTTCAGAGCGTCAAAGAAATCATAGATGATCTCGTTGAGAGGCAGATGATAATGGAGGACGGCGCGTTTCTCCTCGATGTACTCCATGCTCTGATAGATGCCGCGGCGTTCCTGGCACAGATCCATGATGGCCCCGATATACTCCGAAGTCACCATGATCTCCGCCTTTACCATAGGTTCTTCCATGTAATCGATCTCCGCCGGATCCGGCATATTCGTCGGATTCGTAAGGTCCATGACCTCGCCGTCTGTCTTGTGTATCTTATAGATCACGCTTGGCGCTGTCGTGACAAGGTCCAGATTGTACTCTCTTTCCAGCCGTTCCTGGATGATCTCCAGGTGAAGGAGTCCGAGGAAGCCACACCGGAAACCGAATCCGAGGGCCGCAGATGTCTCCGCCTCAAACTGGAGCGCAGCGTCATTGAGCTGGAGCTTCTCGAGCGCATCCCGCAGATCAGGATATTTCGCCCCGTCAGCCGGATAAAGCCCGCAGTAGACCATTGGATTGACTTTTTTATATCCGGGCAGGGGCTCTGCACACGGCGCCTCTGCATTCGTGATCGTATCGCCTACGTGGGTGTCTTTTACGTTTTTCAGACTGGCGGTAATGTACCCTACCATTCCGGCACTCAGTTCGTCGCAGGGGATGAACTGTCCGGCGCCAAATGTCCCCACTTCCACGACTTCCGCCTTTGCACCCGTCGCCATCATGAGCATCGGAGTTCCTTTTCTCACTGTCCCTTCCTTGATGCGGCAGAAAACGATGACTCCTTTATAGGAATCGTACTTTGAGTCGAAGATAAGCGCTTTTAAAGGTGCGCCGGGATCGCCGGCAGGGGCCGGTATCTTTGAGATGATCTGTTCAAGCACTTCATGGACATTCTGTCCGGTCTTGGCGGAGATGAGCGGAGCATCCGACGCGTCGATGCCGATCACTTCCTCGATCTCCTCTTTCACGCGCTCCGGATCTGCGCTGGGCAGATCGATCTTATTGATGACCGGCATCACATCCAGATCATGATCCAGCGCCAGATATACATTCGCCAGTGTCTGCGCCTCGACTCCCTGGGCCGCGTCCACCACGAGGATGGCGCCGTCGCAGGCCGCAAGGCTTCTGGATACCTCATAATTAAAATCCACGTGTCCCGGGGTGTCGATCAGATTAAACATGTACTCTTCCCCGTCGTCCGCCTTGTAGATCGTGCGGACTGCCTGAGCCTTGATCGTGATGCCCCTCTCCCGCTCCAGATCCATGTTATCCAGCACCTGGGACTGCATCTCCCTGCTCGTGAGAAGACCGGTCATCTCGATGATGCGGTCGGCCAGAGTAGATTTCCCGTGATCGATATGTGCGATGATACAAAAATTTCTGATCCTGCTCTGATCTATTACTGCCAATTTGATCCCTCCAATTTATACCTCTTTATGTCTCATTGTCTGTCTCATTTTTCTGCTGCTGAGTGCTTCACGATAAAGAGTTCGACCGCGAGATGGTCTGTCAGCAGTCCTGTTTTGACTCTCTGCTCGATATCTGCGCTCTCTTCCATGACATTCCTGAGTTCTCCGGCCCGAAATCTTTTCGCCAGATCCATGTACTTACCTGCCACGAACGGATGGAGCCCTGCTCCCGAGGCGATCTCCTTTCTCCCATACCCCTGTCCTGCCAGCGCCTTTACATGGAACAGATCCCTGTACTCCTTTGACATCAGAGCAAGGATACGCATCGGAGGCTCTTTGAGCGCTAAAAGGTCATAATACAGGTCCAGCGCACGGCGCTGGTCTTTCGCTGCCACTGCGTTCACCATATCAAAGATATGATTCGTGATCTGAGTGACGCACACAGCGTCTATATCCGGGCGCGTCAGTGTATCGCGGTCCAGACAGTAGCAGCATAATTTTTCCAGTTCCTTTGTGATATTCTCCATATCCGTCCCGACCTTGCCGATGAAATAGGCCACGTCAGACGGCTGCATCTGCTTTCCTTCCTTTTTCACAAGCCCCTGTACCCATTTCCTGAGGGTATCCGCATCCTGGGCGGCGAGCTCTGCGATATGTCCCTTTGCCCGCACTGCCTTATACAGCCTGCTGCGCCTGTCGACTTCACTCTCCACAAAGATAAAATATGTGGTTCCGGGTATGCCGTCGTTGATATAATCTGCCAGATCGTTCCCGCCGTTCTTAAAAAAACCGGTGTCCTCAAATACGATCAGACGTCTCTTAGCAAAAAAGGGCAGAGTTTCCGCAAGGTCGATGACTTCTTTGATATCTGTCTTCTTTCCCTCATAGAAAGAATAGTTCATAGTATCTCCCCCGGATACCATGGCCTTTGTGAATTTCTCTTTATACTGTCTCCTGAGATATCTTTCCGGCCCGTAGAGCAGATAGATCTGTTTAAATTTTCCTGTTTTCAAATCTTCGTTCAGACTTTTCATAACTCTTGTATTATAAAGGAGATACCGCCGTTTTGACAAGAGGTTTCCGTCACTTCTGCACGAACCCTGTCATCTCCAGACATTCTCCGTCTGTGCGCAGTGTGACCGCACCGTTGTCCTGAGTGGAATACACGGTGCACCCGGCGTCTTTGAGTCTTTTGATCGTCTCGTCGTGCGGATGGCCGTACCGGTTGTCCACTCCCGCTGAGATAAGAGCATAGTCCGGCGATGTAAGTTCCAGGAACTCTTCCGGACCCGAATTCTTTGATCCGTGATGAGCGGCTTTCAGGACGTCATAGTCCCTCAGTCGCCCTGACTGTATCAGACTCTGCTCACCCTCCCCCTCTATATCCCCGGCAAACAGCATGGCATGGCCGCCGAAAGACACTTCCAGGACAAGCGACGCTGCATTTCCCGGTTCTATGCTCTCATTTTCTCCCGGAGCAAGACATGTAAGACTTGCCTCGCAGGCTCCCGCCCCGCTGTCAGTGATCCTGTCCCCGGGGCCCATAATCAGGACTTCTGTCTCGTTCTCTGCGGCTGTGCGCGCCATCTCCGTTATCTTTTCATCATGGTACTGTACCGGAGGCAGCACGAGATCATCGATACCAACCCCAAGTTCCTGACTCTCCAGCAACTCCAGTATCCCGTTTGTATGATCCTCATCCCCATGCGTCACAAAAACATGATCCAGCCTGTCTACGGCGCGGCTCAGGAGAAAGGGCTCGATCCTGTAAACGCCGACCGATGACACCGTGCTGCTCCCGCCGTCGATCAGGCAGTCCAGGGACGGCGTACTGACGTATATACAGTCTCCCTGTCCCACGTCCAGCACAGTCACCTGCATCTCATCCCGAACCCTGTACTGCTGGCGGCACGCCACTGTCATGCCCGCCGCAAAAAGGAGCAGGAGGGCTCCCGGGATCCTGACCGTCAGATCCTCCCGTCCCGGCAGGCCGCGCCCTGTATTGACAGATCCGGTCTTTCTGAACTCCTCCGCCTGCTCTCTCCTGTCCAGGAGATACCTGAACAAAAGGCAGACGGCGGCGATGCCCGTGTAGTACAGGATGAGCCATCCGACGCCTGGTTTCCCTGTCACATAGCGGCTGCACGGCAGCGCGCTTCCTGCCGCACATACCAGATCGTATCCCCAAAGTACTGCACGGCATATCTGCAGTACACACCCCCCAAGTGTATCTGAGAAAAGGCAGAGCAGCGATCCCGCCACGCCTGCGCTCATCACTGCGGGCATGACCGGTATGACGATCAGGTTCAGGAACACCGAGTAAGGGGGAACTTCATAATAGAAATAGAGAAGGGGCCCCATCAGGAGAACATTTACCGCCAGACTGCTGCAAAGCCCGCCAAAAATCCGTTTCAGGCGTCTCTTATCCCCCGTGCATCCAAACATCTCCTCAAACACCGGGGTAAGCAGGAACAATCCGAGAATGGCTCCATAAGAGAGCAGGAAACCGGCATCCGTAAGCCAGAGCGGCTGCCATGCGCACAGGACGGCTGCCGACAGCGTCAGGCTTGTCAGAAGATCATAATCCCGCCCTGTAATCTCCGCTCCTATCTTTACAAGAAACATGATAAGCGCTCTCAGGCTGGAGACTCCTGCTCCGATCATCAGACTGTAGAAAAGAAGCAGAACTCCTCCCGCTGTGCCTGAACAGAAGAATCCGCATCCGGCTCTCCTCATCAGGCCGTAGATCCCCATCCCGATAAAAGACATGTGGAGACCGGAAATAGCCAGCAGATGACTGATACCGTTCTTCTGGTACGTCTTCTTCATCTCATCGTCCAGTCCGCTCTTTTCTCCCAGGAGGACAGCGCTCATCGTCCCGCCGTAGTACTCTCCCAGATGTCGGCGGAAAAGCTCCTCCCACTGTGTTCTCAATTCAAAAAGAAACTGCTTTACCCGATCAGTCTTACTGGAAATGCAGACGGCTTCATCCGCCCATACGAGCACGTGGATCCCCTGTCTCTCGTAATAGACTCTCTGGTCAAAGCTGCCCGGATTACGGGCCTCCTCGAAGATCTGTGCCTCCCCCAGAACATGCAGCCGGTTTCCCAGCCGTATGCCATCGCCGGCTCTTTTATCCTCAGAAGCTCTCTCTTCTTCATTTTTATCGCTGTTGTCATTGGAAACATATACAAGGATACCGGACTCTTCCACGGTCCGGCCATTTACAGACACGACGTTCTCTTTCAAAAAGAGTGCCGTCACCTTATCTTTCTTCTCGATCTTATATACAGTCCCCGCAAGCTCGACCTGCGGTTCTTCCCGGACAGCTCTTTCCAGTACAGAGACCTCTGTACCGAAATAGAGCGCCCTTATCCACTGTACGATAAGAAATAAGATACATATTGTACAGAGCGGCCGTTTTTTCATTCATTTTCTTCATCGGCTGCGACAAGATCCATATTCTCGTCAAGAGGCTGCGACAGATCCACAGTCTCCATATATTCGGCGTTTGACTCCCCGTTGATCGTGATCTGCACCCGCCTTGCCTCTGTTCCCTCTACCAGAGAATTCACGATCGAGTATACGGTAAGTTCAGGGAGTATATCATACGCTCCTGTAAGAAACGTGCTGTCGAAATTGACATAGCATATTCTGTCTTTTGTTGTAACGCTCAGCAGAGTCGCATCGGGATTGATCGTAGGATAAGCCCCGCTTTCCGGCCCCTGCATGAGTTTTTCAACGATGAGCTTGTCTTTCGATACGTTGCTGCTGTACCGGACGTCCGCAGACTGTGCGACCAGTCTGTCCCCCCTCTCATTCGCAAAATAGAGTGTCAGTGTATCCGTCTGATAGGAGCTCGGGGAAGAACTTGTATTTCCGACGAAATCATCCTCGTTCATGAGTCCCACTTCTATGCCGTTGCTGTCTGTCAGAGGAGCTCCGTCGATCGTGAACGCGATGCCGTTGATACCGTCGATCTGCACAAGAGACTGGACGACAGCGGCTCTGAGCAGTTTTTCCCTAAGTTGTCCGGCATCGAGGTATTCCCGGCTGAAATCAACTTCCAGTATGCTTCCCGAAAGGCTGGTCCGCTGTATCTGTACCTCCTCAGGGATAGCGCTGACATGTTCGATATCGCTTGATGGCTCCTGCATATCCGACAACATCTGCCTCGCTGTTTCCAGGGCATCCCCGTTATACAGTTCGTATTCTGTTTTTACGATCCCCGTCTTATCCCCATTGAGACAGTAGATAAAAGAGTCTCCTTCATCCGGCTCGCTGTTTCTGCCGCAGGCAGTCACTGTGAGGATGATAACCGTGAGTACTGCCGGCAGGATCTTTCCTATCTTCATCTTCTTTCTCCTCTCATCTGCAAGGCAGATACCCGGGATCTGCTCCTCCCCGGAACAGAAAAGGCCGCTTCACGCCGCCACATAAATCAGGGGGATACGCACCGTGAACGTAGTTCCCTCTCCCTCGTTGCTGTGCACCTTGATCGCCCCCCTGTGGACGATCACTGCGTTGCGGGTGATGGCAAGCCCCAAGCCCGTACCGCCGATTTCTCTGGAATGCGACTTGTCCACACGGTAGAAACGCTCGAAAATATGGGCCTGATCCGCCTCGGGGATGCCGATGCCCGAATCTTCCACTTTTATATAAAAGTACTTGTGATCCGCGTTCAGCGATACATGCACCCATCCGTTGTCATGATTATATTTGACAGCGTTTTCTACCAGATTGGAAATGGCAAGAGTAAGCTTCATCTCGTCGATTTCTGCCGTCACCGGACGGAAGCTCTCCATGACCATCTCAACATTCTTTTTCTCGGCGATCGGCCTGAGCCGCTTTAATATCTGCTCCAGAAGATCGTTGATATTGACAGATTCTATATTCAGGTTCTGCCCGGTCTTGTCCATCTTCACCAGAGAGAGAAGGTCTGTAATGATCTGATTCTCCCTGTCAATCTCTTTGGCGATATCCTGCATGAACTCCCGGTACATTTCTACCGGGGCGTCCCCCATCTCAAGAAGAGAATCCGCCAGCACTTTCATGGACGTCATAGGAGTCTTGAGCTCATGGGATACATTGGAGACAAATTCCTCTCTCGACTCATCCAGTATCTTGAGCCTGCCGAGCATCTTATTGAACGCTTCGCTGAGCTGTCTCGTCTCAGTAAATGCATCCACGTGGAGCACATCATCGCTGTATCCTTCCGAGATATTCTCTATCGCGCCTGTGATCTTGTGTATCGGCCGCACCATCCGGTCCGCACAGAAAACGCTGAGCAGAGCCAGAAAGATCATAACAATAACGACAATGGAACCGCCGTGAGCATATATAATCTGTCTGGTCACTTCGATATTGTCCGTGGACACGCTGGCGAGCATAACTCCGATCACTTCGCTGCCGTCTGTCCCGGTGATCGGCGCTGTCACTTCGATATAATGATTTTTCTGATCGTAATAATCCGTATTCTCACCGAGCATACAGCGTACTACATTCTCCGACACATTTGTCTTTCCCTCGTCCAGACTGTATGTATCCTTTACCACTTTCAGCTCCCGGTTTATGATCATGACGCGCCCGTTATAGATGTTCGTCAGCTGGTTAAGGCTTGCATTGATGACTTCGGACGATGTGTCTGTGAGATATCCGTAAGTATTGAGCTGATTGCAGATGATCGTACACTGGTTCTGGATCTCGGCGGTACGCAGCTCGACTGCCCGGAGTTCGTAAAACTTTACAGCGGAAAACAGTATGATAAGACAGGGCAAAAGCCCTGCCAGCATAAACAGCAGTATGAAGCGGAACCGCATGTTTTTAAAGATTCTGTCCCTTAATATGAAAGGACGCTTAACCCTGGAAATAATAACCCACTCCCCACTTTGTATGTACATATTTCGGCTCGCTCGGATTGTTCTCTATCTTCTCTCTCAGGCGCCGGATATGCACATCCACTGTCCTCGCATCGCCGGGATAATCATACCCCCATACGAGATTCAGAAGATTCTCCCTGCTGTACACTTTATTCGGGTTAGTCGCGAGGAGTTCGAGTACGTCGAACTCCTTGGCTGTCAGATTGATCTCTCTCTCTCCGATGAACACTCTCCTGCTCTCACAGTCTATCTTCATGTGCCCTTTTACGAGGACCGGACTTCCCGCAGGTTCTTTCCGTTTGGACGTTCTGCGCATGATTGCCTTGATCCTCGCTTTGACTTCCAGGATATTAAAAGGTTTTGTAATATAATCATCCGCGCCATATTCCAGCCCGAGTATCTTATCCATATCCTCGCTCCTGGCTGTCAGCATAACGATCGGCATATCCGAGAATTCCCGGATCTGCTGGCACACCTGAAAGCCGTCTGCTTTCGGTAGCATCACGTCCAGGAGAACAAGATCATACTCTGTCTTTCTCGCACACTCCAGAGCCTCCTCGCCGTCATAGGCGCAGTCGACTTCCATCCCTTCCTGCTCCAGACTGAACCGGATCCCTTTTACGATCAGTTTTTCATCATCTACGACCAATATCTTCTTACTCATACTCCTCTTACCCGACTCCCTGTGTCAAATTGTTATGTCTTCTTTTATCTTTCCGAATACACCTTCCTTGATCCCTTCGATCTCCATCAGTTCCTCTATGCTCTCAAATCTTCCGTGTTCCTCGCGGTATTTCAGTATGCTCTCCGCTTTCGCCTCGCCGATTCCCGTAAGCGTCATGAGTTCCTCTCTGGAAGCTGTATTGATATTTACCTTTCCCTGTTCCGCACCTGTGGCTACAACATTTTCTCCAACCCCTGACCCCTGCGTCTGAGCTTCTTCCACAGTAGGCACATAGATCTGTTCTCCATCCGCGACTGTCCTCGCCAGATTGACCGAAGCCGCAGAAGCATCTTCGCTCATGCCGCCCGCTGCCCGGACTGCCTCGAATACTCTTGCTTGAGTGCTCAGTTCGTATACTCCCGGATCGTTCACTGCTCCGCATACATATACATAGGCAATCTCTGTCCGCGCGCTTTCTTCCGGCTCTGCGCCATCTCCGGTTTTCTTCTCATCCGCGTCTTCCCCGGAAGCATCTCCTGTCCCGTCGCCGCTGTCGTCTGTGCTGCCTGTGTCCTCCCCGGAAAGGGTAAACTCCTCAAGTTCCTTTTCATCTGCCTTTCCGCCGCAGCCCGCAAGAAAGAAAAACGCTGTCAAAATGAGCGTTCCTCTCCATAGTCTTTTTATAATGGTTTTTATCAGTCTGTCTCGCATATACGTCTCCCTGGTCTTATATGCCGGGAGCGATACCCCTGTTATGCCGGACAGTAGTATTGTAACGAATATTTACGGAAATTACAATAGATAATTAATCATTTTTAAAGATACTGTTACAGTATTATTACAGCCAGATTCTGTCTCCTCCGGTCTTCTGTGTCATTCCCACTGGAATATCGTGATCCCCACGACGGCCAGCGCAAGCCCGCCCAGTTTTCTCCACGAAAAGGGCTCTTTGTCCATTCCGAACAGCCCAAAGAGCTGGATCACATAAGATACCGCAAGCTGTGCGATCACGATAAGGAGCGCCGACTTAGCCGGACCCAGGGCTTCAATACTCTTAATAACCGTCCAGGTGATCCCCGCGCCGATCACACCGCCCAGCAGCATATATTTCGGCTCTACTTTCCCGAGAGCCGCCACGCTGTCGCGCCCGGTAAAAAACCATGCGGCCAGACAGACTGCAAAAGCCGTGATCTGCACCCAGCCGTTGCTCACCCACACGCCGGTCGTCTTTGTGACCTGTGTGTTGAACACTCCCTGTATACTCATCATCGCTCCGGAGAGCAGCGCAATAAAAAAACCAATCATAGGATCATACCTCCATGCATTTTATGCCTGTTTTCCGGATAGTATGTCCTGTGACCGGTTTCCTTATGCATTCTCGGTTCACGTCTTACCCTGTCAGCGCACGCTTTAATTTTTCTATCATCTCGTCAATATGCTTCTCCTCCACGATCAGCGGCGGGACAAAGCGGATTACATTTCCCTCGGCCTGTATCACCAGAAGGCCGCCCTCCACGCAGCGCCGGTTTACTTCTGCGATCGGTTTTGTGATCTCGATGCCCTGCATCAGACCTTTTCCTTTGCGCTGAACTACGCAGTCCAGTTCATCCACAAGCCCGTCCAGCTTTTTGGTGAGATACGGCGCCACTTCATTCACATGGCCCGGGATGTTCTCCCGTTCAAAGATTTCGATCACTTTTTTCACCGCAGTGCACGCAAGCGGATTGCCGCCGTATGTAGCTCCGTGGTCGCCGGGTTTCAGAGAATATTTAGCGACCTTTTCTGTCATGGCAAACGCCCCCACCGGAATGCCGTTTCCGATGGCTTTTGCCATCGTCAGGATGTCCGGTCTTGTACCGAATCCCTGCCATGCGAACATGCTGCCCGTCCGGCCCATGCCGCACTGCACTTCGTCGCAGATCATAAGGATTCCGTTCTCATCGCAGATCTTCCGGATTCCTTCCATAAATTCCTGTGTGGCAAGATTGATGCCGCCCTCTCCCTGAAGAGGCTCCAGGATGATCGCGCAGGTCTTGTCGCTGACCAGCGCTTTCACACTGTCCAGATCATTGAACTTTGCAAATTTCACGCCCGGGACAAGGGGCTCAAACGGCTCTCTGTAAGAGTCATGGCCTGTAACGGACACTGCGCCGAACGTCCTGCCGTGGAATGAATTCTCCATGGCGATGAATTCATATCTTCCCGTGCCTTTCGTATATGCGTAACGTCTGGCCGACTTTAAGGCGCCTTCCACAGCCTCGCCGCCGCTGTTCGTAAAGAACACACGGTCCATGCCGCACACCCGGTTCAGCTCTCTCGCCGCCTCGCCGCAGCTCTTGTGATAGTAGAGATTCGATGTGTGATATAATTGATCAATCTGAGCTTTCAGCGTCTCATTTAACTCTTTATTGTCATATCCAAGCCCTGTCACTGCAAATCCTGCGGCAAAATCAAGATATTCCCTGCCGTCTGTGTCGTAGAGGTACATTCCCTCGCCGTGATCCAGCACCACCGGGAAACGATTGTAGACATGGATCAGATTTTCTTCCGCTGCCTGTATCTTATTGTTCACCATGATAATACCTGCTTTCTTCACTGTTTAAAATTGCCGTACCGATTCCTTTGTTCGTAAAGATCTCAAGGAGCAGACAGTGCGGGATGCGTCCGTCCAGAATATGTACTCTCGAAACCCCTGCTTCAATGGCGTCGATACAGTTCTGGAGTTTCGGCAGCATACCGCCCCCGATGTATCCGCTCTCCATCAGCTTCTTCGCCTCGTCCACGCGCAGCTCGGAGATAAGGGTCGACGGATCGGACGGATCTTTATACACGCCCTCAATATCTGTCAAAAACGCCAGTTTCTCCGCTCTGACCGCACGGGCGATCGCGCACGCCGCGTCGTCCGCGTTGATATTATATGTATTAAAATCATCGTCAAGTCCCACCGGGCATACGATCGGGAGGAAATCTTTTTCCAGCAGATCGTAGAGAATCTGCCCGTTTACTTCTTTGATATCTCCCACATATCCGATATCCTGCCCGTCAGAATATTTCTTATCAACTTTCAGAAGAGCGCCGTCCTTTCCGCTGATGCCGATGGAGCGCACGCCGAGGCTTTCCACTAACTGTACCAGACTCTTATTTACACGGCCCAGCACCATCTCTGCCACTTCCATCGTATCTGCGTCGGTCACACGCAGTCCGTTGATAAATTTAGGCTCCATGCCCACTTTGCCGACCCACTTGCTGATCTCCTTGCCGCCGCCGTGGACGATGATCGGTTTGAAACCGACAAGCTTTAAAAGTGTCACATCCTCGATGACACGTTTCTTGAGTTCCTCGTCCACCATAGCGCTTCCGCCGTATTTGACCACGATGATCTTGCGGTTGAAACGCTGGATGTATGGCAGAGCCTCGATGAGCACCTGAGCTTTATCAAGATATTGCTGCATATTCTTATTCATGCTTACCTCCTTCGGGAAAATAGTAACAGTTCAGCCCGCGCCATTGGGGAAACCGCACTGACGTGCTAACTGCGGTAATCTGCATTGATATCGATGTATCCATGTGTCAGGTCGCATCCCCATGCTGCCGCCTCTACGTCTCCCTCTTTGATATCGGCGATCGCCGTTACTTTCGGCTGCGAGAGGATCTCTGTTGCTTTCTCCTCGCTGTAATCCAGCGCGACTCCGTTCTCGATGATCTTGAGTTTCCCTGCCTCGCTCTCGAAATAGAGATCCACTTTCTCCGGGTCAAACTGTGCTCCGGAATATCCCATCGCACACAGGATTCTTCCCCAGTTGGCGTCATGTCCTGCAATTGCCGCTTTGGTCAGGTTGGAGCAGACGATAGATTTGGCAAGTTTTTTCGCCTGTTCTTTTGTATCTGCCCCGGTAATTTTTACCTCGAACAGTGCAGTCGCGCCCTCGCCGTCTCCTGCCATCTCTTTTGCAAGAGTCTCATTTACATAATGAAGGGCATTTTTAAACGCCTCGTACTCCCACGTGCCATAGCGTATTTTTTCATTTTTGGCCGCTCCGTTTGCCAGCAGGAGAACGGTATCATTGGTGGATGTATCCCCGTCCACGGAGATCATATTGTATGTGTCTTCCACATCTTCGCTGAGTGCGGCCTGAAGCGCTTTTCTGGAAATTTTGGCGTCCGTTGTGATAAATGCCAGCATCGTGCACATGTTCGGGTGGATCATGCCGGATCCTTTTGCCATTCCCCCGATAGTCACTGTCACATCGCCGATTTCTACCGTAACTGCCGCTTCTTTTTTCTTTGTATCTGTCGTCATGATTGCCTTCGCCGCCTGAGTCCCGCTCTCAAGATCCGGTTTTTTAGCTTCTGCCAGCTTACAGATTCCGTCTTTCACCCGGTCCATGGGAACCTGCATCCCGATCACGCCTGTGGATCCGACTAAAACGCTCCTGGCGTCTACTCCCAGCGCCTTGGCCGCTTCTTCTGCCGTTTCCGCACAGTATCTCATGCCCTCTTCTCCGGTACACGCATTTGCAATACCGGAATTCACGATAACAGCCTGTGATTTCATGCCGCTGTCCACTACGTTTCTGTCCCATTTTACCGGCGCTGCTTTCACTACGTTTGTCGTAAATGTGCCCGCCACTTTACACGGCTTCTCACTGTAGATAAGCGCCATGTCCGTGCGGTCCTGATATTTGATCCCCGCCGCTGCCGCTGCCGCCTCGAATCCTTTCGCCGCTGTCACTCCGCCTTCGATCTTCTGCATTTGTCATCCCTCTACTTTCTTATTGCTCATTAAAAGCTGTAATGTTTTTTTCATTTAATGTAAAATCATAGTAGTTCAAATCCAGACGCTCTGTCCATCCGATCGTATTCCAGAATGCATTTCCGATATCATTCTTTGTAAATGCGATGAGAGAAACCTTGTTGATCTTCTCTGCCTGCAATGCTTTCATCGCATGAACCACCATGTCGCGCCCTATCCCGTGCCGCCGGTACGCCTCATCCACGCATACATGGTAGAGACATCCACGTCTCCCGTCATGACCACAGAGGATGCTTCCGACGATCTTCCCATCCTCGACTGCAACCACGCTGGTCGTTGGATTTCTCTTCAGGAACCGGCCCACTCCCTCTCTGGAATCATCGATGCTCCGGATCCCGAATCCGCGGATCTTTTTCCACAGGGCATAAACTTCGTCATAATCATCTGTTGTCATAACTCTTATCATAGTTGAATATTCCTTTCATCTTCCTAAGGGAACACTGGAACCAGTTCCAGGCCTTCGCTCTCTTCTAATCCAAACATCAGGTTCATATTCTGCACCGCCTGTCCCGCAGCGCCTTTCACCAGATTATCGATAGCGCCCATCAGGATGATGCGTCCCGTCCTCGGGTCGATCTTAAAGCCGATGTCCACATAATTGCTGCCCTCCACCCATTTCGTCTCCGGGCAAACGTCTTTGTCAAGGACACGCACGAATTTTTCATTCCCATAATATTTGTCATAGACTGCTTTTACTTCTTCCCAGCTCACGTCTTCTGTGAGTTTTGCATATTCCGTGGCAAGGATTCCTCTGTTCATCGGTACGAGATGTGGGGTGAAGTTGAGCGTAACTTTCTCTCCCGCCGCATATCCGAGCTGTTCTTCGATCTCAGGTGTATGCCGGTGCGTCGCCACACCATACGCCTTGATATTCTCATTTACCTCGCAGAAGAGATTCTGCACTTTCGCACCTCTTCCTGCCCCTGAGGTACCGGATTTGGCGTCGATGATCAGTGTGCTCATATCGATCAGCCCCTCTTTTGCAAGAGGGTATGCTGTCAGGATGGAGCAGGTCGTATAGCAGCCCGGATTCGCCACCAGTCTTGCTTTCCTCACGTCGTCCCGGTTGATCTCGCACAGCCCGTATACCGCCTCGTCAATGAACTGCGGAGCCTTGTGCCCGATCTTGTACCACTCTTCGTACACTTTCACGTCTTTCAGGCGAAAATCCGCACTCAGGTCAATGATCTTTGTCTTTGAGAGGATTTCTTCATTTACAAGAGATGCGCACAGCCCCTGAGGCGTCGCCGTGAAGATCACATCCACCTGGGACGAGAGCTCCTCCATATTGTCGTCCATGCAGACCGCATCCACAATCTGAAACATATTTCTGTATACATCCGCGTATTTCTGATCAATATAGCTTCTTGAGCCATACCATCTGATCTCTGCGTCCTTATGTCCCGATAATATTCTTACAAGCTCCCCGCCCGCATAGCCGGTGGCGCCGATAATGCCAACTTTGATCATATCTTTATCCTTTCCGTGTATACTCATAAATCTTCCTTTTTTAACCTGATGAATACTGCTGCAGAATTCTTTACATTTCAGTTTTCTATGATATACCTCATTTCGCAGGAAGTAAAGCATTTCATAAACAAATATGAATGATACTTGCATAATAATACATCTTTTTTGCATATTATGCAAGTATTATTTATATATATTCGCCCTTCATTGCTCATTTCTCTAATCATACAAAGATTAAATATGCAAAGGGAAAGGCAGAAGATGATCTGTTTCTTTCGGGCACAATCCCTATAAAATATTCAGGCGGAGCGTCAGAAGTTTTAACCTCTGATGCTCCGCCTGAATATTATAAATCCTTTATTTATCGGAATACAGTATATATATGTCGCAAGAGTCAATATACTATAACTGCAAACTTATCACTTCCGGATCTGCCCGTTCCCGGAGATGATATATTTTGTCGTGGTCAGCGCCTTGAGCCCCATCGGTCCTCTTGCATGGAGCTTCTGCGTGCTGATGCCGATCTCCGCTCCGAATCCGAACTCAAATCCGTCGGTAAATCTGGTGGATGCGTTCACATACACTGCCGCCGCATCGATCTCATCCTGAAATTTCAATGCATTATTATAATCTTTCGTAATAATAGACTCGGAATGACCGGTATTATACTTATTGATATGCGCGATCGCCTCATCGATGGAATCCACGATCCTCACGGATATAATGGCGTCCAGATACTCTGTACCCCAGTCTTCTTCTGTTGCCGGAACGATCTCCTTACAGATTTCCCGCGCCCTTTCATCACCGCGGATCTCCACATCATGATTCTTTAACTTCTGTACGATCTGCGGAACCACTGCTACTGCGATCCCGCTGTGGACTACAAGAGATTCGCAGGCATTACACACGCCCATACGCTGTGTCTTTGCATTCTCCACAATGTCAGACGCCATCCGTATATCAGCCGTCTCATCTACATAGACATGGCAGTTTCCCGTTCCGGTCTCGATCACCGGAACCGTACTGTTCTCTACAACATTTGCGATAAGCCCTGCGCCGCCTCTCGGGATCAGGACGTCGATACTTCCGTGCATTTTCATCATTTCATTCACAACATCCCGGCTTGTGTCTTCTACAAGCACGACCAGATCCTGACAGAGTCTCTCCTTGCGCAGTCCCGTCTTGATCGCGCGCACGACCGCCTGATTGGAATGGATCGCGTCACTTCCGCCTCGCAGGATAACTGCATTTCCCGTCTTAAAGCACAGTCCGAAAGCGTCTGCCGTCACATTCGGACGGGACTCATAGATGATTCCCACAACGCCGAGCGGCACTCTCTTCTGCCCGATCCGAAGACCATTCGGCCTCGTCCTCATATACAAGACTTCGCCGACCGGATCATCGAGTCCGGCAATCTGCTTTAATCCCTCTGCCATATCCGCGATCCTCTTTTCCGAGAGAGCCAGTCTGTCGATCAGGGACTGCCTGATCCCTTTCTCTCTTGCCGCCGCAAGATCCTTTTCATTCTCTTCCAGGATCATCTCCTGCTGTGAGATCAGTTCGTCGGCTACCGAAAGAAGTCCTCTGTTTTTCTCTGTAGTTCCCAGCTTAGCCGCCTCTGTAGCAGCGCTTTTTGCACGTCGTGTAAGCATTTCCATGTATGTTTCTTCCATTGTGCTCTCCTTTCATTTAGTTCACACTGTGGTTTTTTTGCACATGTCATGCATCTGCTGTTCCCTATTGTATCATCAAACATAGATTTCTGCCACCGTTTACGTTACGGGGAATCTTAATATTTTCATAAGACCGCATCGTCCATATCCGTACAGTCCCATCGATCGGACAGGGGAAAGATTCTCTTTCCCCTGTCTGCTTTATGGCCCGGGCCAGGGCCCGGATCAGGTACTCTGCTTCGCCCCTACACCTTGATCCGCTCTGCGACTTCATGTCCGAGAACCAGTCTGACGTCCTGCGCTCCGATGATCACACTGTCGCGGCACTGCTGGATCACCTGGATCGTACTGCCCTCTTCCACATGGCGGCTATGCAGGAATTCGAGTATATCCGGCAGTCCGAACATCCACTTGACTGTATAAGACTCTCCCGGTCTTGCATTTGATAACGCCTGCATGATATCCCTCCTTTTCTTAATTTTAGGGAACCCATGCCGGGTTAGTCAATCGCAATCTTTGTTGCATAAAGGCTACATCTGTAAGGTCTGCCGCACCCCGGATCGAAAGTATTCCCGCATTACCGTTATCCTGCCCTCTCCGGTTCAGGATAATGTGCCCGTAAATGATAAATTTTACACAATATGCTCTGCCGCGTACATTCCCGCCGTCACACCCGCCAGACAGCAGACGACACTCAGAACGATATACAGAAGCGACATTTTAATATGTCCCTGTTCCATCAGAGTATAAGCCTCCAGCGAAAAGGTGGAAAATGTCGTAAATCCTCCGCATACCCCTGTCTTAAGGAACAGGACGGCATTCTGAGGGAGTCCTTTTCCCGCCGCGGCTCCGGCAATGATACCGATGGCCAGCGCTCCCAGTATATTCGTGAGCAGCGTAAGCACGGGAAAGCTGCCTTTAAAGGGAATCAGGCTGATAGCATATCTGAGCATTGCGCCAAGAGCTCCGCCAAGTCCGACGCACATAAATCCAGCCATTACGCTACCTCACATAAACGATATAATCGTCTTTTCTCGGCTTTGCCTGCGGCACTGCCCCGTCTGCGGGATATCCGAGGATACAGTGTCCGACGCCGATATAGTCTCCCTCGATCCCCCATTTCCTGAGAAGCTCTTTTCCTTCTTCCGAGTCAAACACTTCTCTCGCGCGGTGGATCCAGCAGGATCCTACTCCTGTGGCATACGCTGCGTTCATCAGGTTGCCCAGCACAAGAGAACCGTCCTCCACACAGGTATTGCGGTTTTTATCTGCAAGCACCACGAGGACCGTCGGCGCCCCGTAAAACGGATCGGAGTCAGAGCCCAGATATTTTGCGTTCAGTTTTGACAGACAGTCTCTCGTCTCCTTATCCTGTACCACCACGATCTTCGGAGACTGCATTCCCATCCCTGTAGGAGCATAGATTCCCGCCTCAAGGATCTTCTGCAGTTCTTCCTCTTTGATCTGCTCCGGTTTGTATGCACGGATACTTCTTCTCTCTTTTAAGTCTTTTAATGTTGATTCCATGTTTGCCTCCTCCTTTAAGTCATAGATCCTGCCGCAAACAGCAGGGTATCAGACCGACCTCTTCTGCCGTCCCTGTCCTCCTCTTATTCCAGACTGGCAAAGAACATCTCATAGAGATCATCCTCTCGCATTCTTGTAAATCTGGTACATATCTTCTTTGTCAAGTTTCTTGATACAGCCGATGGCGCGCCTGCCGAAATGACTGCATTTCTCCGCCAGTTCTTTCATCTGCTCCTCACTGAGCTCGATTCCCATATCCCGGATGCTCACCGGCATATCAAGAGCCCGGTAAAAGTCTTCCATTGCCTCTATGCCTTTTACCGCCGTCATCGCGTCGTCCGCTTCCGGCTCCACGCCCATGACATTGACCGCGAACTTTGCGAAACGCTTCGGAGCCGCATCCATCACGTAGCGCGCCCAGCTTCCCCAGACCGCCGCAAGGCCGGCGCCGTGGGCCACGTCGAACATACCGCCAAGTTCATGTTCCAGCTGATGGCTGGCCCAGTCGCCGCCGTCCGTCCCGCATCCGGTCAGACCGTTGTGGGAAAGGCTTCCGGCCCACATTACCTCTGCCCTGGCGTTGTAATTGTCCGGTTCTTTCATCAGGATCTTTGCATGTTTCATCACTGTGCGGAGCAGATGTTCACTGATACCGTCCGTCAGTTCCATGTTGTCACAATGATTGAAATAGCGCTCCATTGTGTGCATCATAATATCAACGCACCCGCTGGCGGTCTGATATCCCGGCAGCGTCATGGTCAGTTCCGGATCCATAACGGCAAAGCGCACTCTTCCATAGTCGCTGCTGTAGCCCCGTTTCAGCCATCCGTTTTCATTCGTTATAACAGAAGAATCGCTCATCTCCGATCCTGCCGCTGCGATCGTCAGGACCACACCGATCGGGAGACAGCCCTCTGCTGTCCGTTTCTTATCATAGAAATCCCATACGTCGCCGCCATTTGCCACGCCGTAACCGATCGCTTTTGCAGAATCGATCACACTGCCTCCGCCCACGGCGAGGATAAAATCTGCATTTTCCTTTTTGCAGAGCTCGACCCCCTCATACACAAGAGACAGCCGTGGATTCGGTACGACTCCTCCCAGAGACACATAAGTGATCCCCGCCTCGTCAAGAGAACGGTATATGCGCTCCAGCAGCCCGCTTCTTACCACACTGCCGCTTCCGTAGTGGACGAGTACTTTCCGGCAGCCCTGCTCTGATACGAGCTGCCCGGTCTGGTCTTCGGTTCCTTTTCCAAACACGACTTTTGTCGGTGTGTAATACTGAAAGTTCTCCATACATCCATCTCCTTTTCCTGTCATCCTGCTGCACTTTTTATAACGCTTTCCGACAGCGCTCTCTGCCTGCCAGGCTATACGATTTCAATCTGGCACATCTTCATTGCCTCCGCCGCCTGTTCATGGCTCTGAGGCGTCACGCCCGCGCAGCACGAAATGTCTGCCTCGATCGGCACTTCCGGTACATATGCCTTCAAAAGCAGCGCATTCGAGATCACACAGATGTCCGTACACAGCCCGATCAGCGTGATCTTTTCAACCGGCTCCGCAGTTTCATTTAACTGCTTTACATATTCGCCCAGTTCCACACTTCCGAACGTGGGCTTATCGATAATTCTGACCTCCGGTCTGTTCTTGAGAGCTTCTTCCACTTCTCTGTTGATCTGCCATCCTGGCGTATCTTTCACACAGTGCACGACCGGAAGATGCTTCCCCTCTGCGCTCTCAAGATAATTCTCCGCGTGAGTATCTCGCGTAGCAATCACCTTCCCGTCAAACTGACGGATCTTCTCCACGACATTCGGGACGATCGCAACGGCTTCTTTCGTGCCCAGAGATCCGTCGATAAAATCTTTCTGCATATCTACAACTACAAGTATGTTCATTCTGCTTCTCCTTTCCTAATCCTGCCGCACATTGCGCGGCATTATGCTATACCTTATCTGTATTTCAGATCATAATAGAAGATATACTGCTGCATCACTCCTGCGCATCCTTTGTATCTCTCAAACGGAAATCCGGCGGGATAATGAAGCTCCAGCACTTTCTTAATATGGGTATCCACCGGGAATGCGTCCATCTGGTGCAGGGCGAACAGACAGATACAGTCTGCCACCTTGCCGCCGATGCCGGAAAGCCGCATAAGCTCTGTGCGGGCTTCTTTATATCCCATTCCTTTCAGTGCATCCAGATCGATCTCGCCCCCGGTGATCATCTTCGCCGTCTGACAGATATATTTACTTCGGTATCCCAGTTTCAGTTCTCTCAATTCCTCTTCTGTCGCCCGGGAGAGTTCCTCAGCCCGGGGAAATGTGTAATACGTCCCTCCGTCCGGCGTTTCACGTCTCTTTCCATACCTTTCGCTGAGCGTCCGGATCAGGCCTTTGATACGGGGAATATTGTTCTGCTGGGAGAGGATAAATGTAATGATCATCTCCCATACATCCTGCCTGAGAATGCGGATACCGCTCCCGAACCCGGCGGCGCTTTTCAGATAGTCATCCGCCTCATCGATCAGACCAATATAATCGGAATAAGGCGCTGAAAGATCAAAATACTCTTTCCAGAATGTTTCATATTCTTCCTGCGTACAGTACAGGACCGTCTCTCCGTTTGCATGTGCATTTCCATCTCTGCCCGCTGTCTCCGCCGGATCCCCCCTGATCCCGATCTTCAGATACCTGCTGCCCGCCAGCAGCTCATATGTATCCTCCGAGACAGCATCCAGCCGGAAACACTGCCCGGACTCACAGATCTGCGGAATGGAGAAACAGTTATTCTCTATCGTAACCATGCTGTCTTCCACTTTCTGTCATACTATCCATAATTCCTGCGTTTAACGTGATTATAGCACGATTCTCCGTTTCAAAAAAGTATGAAAAGCCTCCGGAAGCAGCATCCGGCATAGTTTTTGGTCCCACAGACAGAAAGACAGCAGCAGGTGGAGATTATTCCTGCCTGCTGCTGTACGTTCTTATGTCTGTTTCTCACTGAGTCCCAGCGTCTCGTCTATGATGCTCCTCATGATATCTTCCGGCATCTGTCCGGGTACGTATCCATACAGATCCCCGTCTTCCGTTATCATAAATGTAGTCGGGAAAGCTGAGATCCCATACTCGGCGAACATCTCACCGCTCTCATCCATGAGCACCGGATAGGTATAACCGTTCTCTTCCATAAACGCCGCGATCTCTTCAGCCGATCCTTCCTGTCCGATCCCCGGGCCTGCGACTCCCAGTATGGCAACTTCTGCGTCCTCGCCCTGTGCCGAATATTCTTCATAGAGTTTCTGGATATCCGGCATCTCATTGCGGCATGGTCCGCACCATGTCGCCCAGAAGTTCAGGAAGATGACCTTGCCCCTGTAATCTGCCAGCATGTGTGTGTTTCCATACTGATCGGTCAGCTCGAGATCTGCCAGAGGAGCAGGACTGAGCTGACTCCCGCCGTCGCCGGAACTCTCTTCCTCCTCTGCGCTCTCCCCGCCGGGAGCGGAGTCTTCCTGAGCATTGTCTTCTTCGGCCTCGCCATCCTCCTGCACGGCGTCCTCCCCGGACGTGCTGTCATTCTGAGACGCGTCGTCCTGAGCAGAGCTGTCTTCGTCCGCATCTTCGGACTCATACTGCACAGAGGACAGATATCCTGTGATATCGTTCATCCTCCCCGTGAACATGAGGATTCCCATAAGGATCATCAGTACGCCGCCTATCTTGACCGTATATGCCACCGCTTTCATATGCTTTTTGAAAAAATCCAGCAGTCTCGCTGTAAACAGCCCGGCCGCAAGGAACGGCAGGATAAAGCCGAGCGTATATACTCCGATGAGCATAAAGCCCACCGCGCTCGTCTTCGCACTGCCCGCCATCAGCAGCACACTCGTGAGCGCCGGTCCCACGCAGGGCGTCCAGGCAAAACTGAACAAAAAGCCCATCAGAAACGCCGTCACAGGCGACATCGTCATCTTCTCCAGGTGTACCGGAAGCCTGTGCTCCCCGCCGAGCAGCCTGGACTTCCCGAATACTCCGATCTGGTACAGACCAAACAAAATGATAAGTACGCCCCCGATGCGTGCAAAGAGCATCCTCTGCTCGCTGAAAAATCTTCCCACAGCCGACGCGCCTGCTCCAAGTATGAAGAAAGCGGCGCTGATACCTACCGTAAACATAAGAACCCTCAAAAACAGCTTCAGTTTCCTGCTCTCTCCGGACAGTCCTCCCGAAAGGTATCCCAGATACAACGGTACGAGCGGAAGCACGCAGGGTGAAAAGAAGCTGATGAGTCCCTGTACAAATACTGTGAAAGCTGATATTCCCGTCTCTATTGAAAATCCCATAATCAGTAGTTCTCCTGTTTTTTATACTGGCGTTCTGCCAGATACAGGATAACATATCTTATACAAAAAGAACAGTGACATTGTCACAGTCACATCAGTTCTCTCTGACGGGTGGCATACAGATACTCGTCGATCGTATTCGTGATCCTGTCTTCTATCAGAGCTTCCGGGTCATTTTCAAGCAGTCCCTCACGGACTTTCGTGTACTGGACCGGCATGAACTGACTTAACAAGTTTAGCGGGATACCGGCTGTGCGGAGATTCCCGATCAGGCGCTGCAGGGCCGCCTCGACCTCAGGCGCCGGCATATAATATCTGCACCGGTCGGAGAAAGAGTATTTCCTCTTCAGCCGCAGCTCCCGCTCCGTGCCCTGGTAGTGCTTTCTCCAGTGTTTATCATCTTTTAACATCGCGGCGTCAAGCGCTCCGGCAAACCTGCTCGGCTCTGCATCCGTTCCGCAGAGCAGTTCTTCCTCGATGTGCTCCAGAGCGAAGACTGCTTCCCGCATGGCAAATGTGAGTCCCGGGCCGACTTTGAGGATCCCGACGCCGTCCTCAACGAGTTCGCGCAGCTTGAACTTTGTCTGATAGTCTGTAGAATGTCCCTCGAACACAAGCGACGGGTAGTCTTTGATAGCCGCCATGAGCTCTTTTGCTTTCCCACGGTCATACTCTGTGCAGCCGCTGTCCTTTTCCTCGACGCCCGGCTGGACCACGACTCCGATCACGCGGTCCCATACGTCTGCGCCGAGCCCTGCCCCGTCGAACGCTTTCTCAAATGCCGCGACCGTATTTTTAAAGTCCTCGACTTTCGTCACCTGTACCCCGTCGTCCCCGCCTCCGACGGCACCGCCCGGTATCGGCACTTCACTGCCGATGATGTAGACCGGCGGGATGGCGTCGGGTTCATTTTCAAGCAGTTTCCTGTACGTCTCTTCCGCTACACGTGCAAGTCTCGCTCCGCGGCCGGCGATGATCTCGTCAGACAGACGGATATCCGGATCGTCGCTGCCTGTTCTCATACTTGTGTCGATGTGGATCTTCGTAAAGCCGGCTCCCACATAGTGACGGATCAGCTCTTCCGCATCAGCCATGGCCTCAGCCTCATCTTTTCCGGCGAAAGTGAGCGGTCCGAGATGATCTCCGCCCAGAAATACCCGTGTTCTGTCAAATCCGGCTTTCTCAGCGATATCAAGCACAAACTCCTTGAAATCCGCCGGCTTCATCCCTGTATACCCTCCGTTCTGGTCACACTGGTTCGCCGTACTCTCGATCAACACGCATGAGCCGTCCGATATCCCTCTTTTCAGCGCCGCCTCGATGACGTATCTGTTCGCGCTGCATACAGAGTAAATACCCACACTTTTCCCCTGTTTCTGCAATTCTACGATTCTTTTCAACGGATTCTGACGCATCTTTCTTTCTCCTTTTTCTTTTCATCGTAGCACGATAAAACAGGGCCTACTTTGGATTATTTAAACAATCGTTTGCATTTTTTAAGAAAGTAAAAAATGGAAGGACAGAACGATGCGTTCTGTGCTATACTGGTAGCAGTAAAACTGGCGTTCGCACAGCAGCAGCGCCGCAAAAACTATAAAGAATCGAGGTTATTTTTATGCCATTAGTTACAACAAATGAAATGCTGAAAAAAGCACAGGACGGCCATTATGCAGTAGGCGCTTTCAATGTAGAAAACCTGGAGATGGTCCTGTCAGTCATCAGGGCTGCGGAAGAGATGAAAGCTCCGGTCATCATGCAGACAACCCCTTCAACGATCCGATATGCGGGGCTGGATTATTACCTCGCTATGGTCAGGACAGCGGCAGAGCGCGCAGACGTACCGGTCGCCATACACCTGGATCACGGGAGCAGCTTTGAGCTGGCTATGCAGGCTCTCCGTGCAGGATACACTTCTATCATGATCGACGGCTCTCACGAGTCTTTTGAAGATAACATCGCTCTGACGCGCCGCGTGGTCGACGCCTGTGCGCCGTCGGCCATCAGTGTTGAGGCCGAACTCGGCAAGGTCGGCGGGAAAGAGGATGATCTCGAAGCGGCGGATGATTCTCCGTTCACGGATCCGAAGCAGGCGCAGGAATTCGCAGAGCGCACTCAGGTAAACTCCCTGGCCGTTGCGATCGGAACGGCGCACGGTTTCTATAAGGGAATCCCAAAACTTGACTTTGACCGCTTAAGCGCGATCCGTAAGCTCGTATCCATCCCGCTCATCCTCCATGGCGCCTCCGGAGTGCCGGACGACGCGGTGCGTAAATCCATCACGCTCGGTATCTGTAAGGTAAACTTTGCGACAGAGTTAAGAGCTGCTTTCAGCGACGGAGTAAAGGCATATCTCGCGGAGAATCCCGACGCATATGATCCGAAGAAATACAACGCCGTCGGCATGGAGCATGTGACCGCTCTTGTAAAACAGAAGATCGATGTGTGCGGCTCAGAGGGGAAAGCCTGAGCCTCATATCCTGAGATATACGATCCGCCAAGTAAGAAATAAAAAGGAGTTTCTCATCCTCAGATGAGAAGCCCCTTTTTATTTCTGTATTATTTTCTTTCCCGCACCTCACTTCTTCATCTTCGTAAGAGCGATGATGTGGATAATCCCAAAGTAAAACCCGACCAGCGCAAGGCATCCGCTGAATACGAGCAGTCCGGGAGAATATTTCTCGATATACGCATTCAGTATGATCAGGACTGCAAACAACAGATAGAGGAACGCAAGCACGATCACCCGTCCTCTCTCCTTGTTTTCGACGATATACTGCAGCGCAGACACCCGGCGCTCAAAGTCCACATCTGTCACCGGATCCAGTTTCTTCAGGAACACTTTCCGGAAAGCGAACTCCGCCAGCGCCATCATGACCGCCCAGGCGATCAGAGCCTGCACCCACGTAAGGAACGTCACTCCGAACAGGATCGCGGCAAACAGGATGATCACGAATCTGTTCTTATAGAACACAGCCGAATTCTCGTTTGCCTTATCGACCAGATAGCCTTTCTTTGTCACCATGTCGTAGAAAATAGTGCGCCCTCTTTTGTCAGTATAAATATTTCGTCCCGAAAGGCGGATCTTCTCCACCGGTTTTTTTGATCTTTTCTTACCCATATTTCTTCATTCCATATCTTTCATATTCTCTGATTCTCCGGCGCCTGTCCGCCTCTGCCCTGCATCCGAACCGTTGTCAGACGACTATCTGCCGAGCATCGCTTCTCCTCTGCAGTATGTCTGGAGTACTTTATAATCCCGGTCGAGCACTGCCAGATCCGCGTCAAGCCCGACCTTGATGGAGCCTTTTCTGTCCTCGATGCCCAGACATGCCGCCGGATTCTTCGTGCAGGCATTGATCGCTGTGTCTACCGGCACAAGCGCCTCTTCGATGAGGATGCGCAGTCCGTCGTTGATACAAAGCGTAGAGCCCGCCAGACTTTTCGACGACGTCAGATGAGCGCTGCCGTCCTCATAGATCTCGATCTCATTTCCGCCGAAGATGAATTTGGATCCCGCCGGAGAACCTTTCGCCATCAGCGCGTCACTGACCAGCATACCGTAGTGGGGGCCTTTTTCCTCAAAGAAATTATGAAGAGCCGCATATGTGGAGTGATTGCCGTCGCATATAATCTCCCCGTACATGCTTTTTATGCGGAATGCCGCTCCCACCAGGCCGTTCACCCTGTGGTTGAAAGGCGTCATGCCATTGTATACATGAGTCATGGATCTTGCTCCGTGAGCAAACGCCTGTATCGCCTGTTTACTCGTTGCCGCAGAATGTCCGATGCTCACCACCACGCCGTGCTCCGCACAGTATCTTGTCAGAGCAAAGCCGTCGTCCTGCTCCGTCGCCAGCGTAATATAGCGGATCAGGCCGTCCGCCGCTTCCTGATATTTTTTGAACTGCTCCACCGACGGCTTGACGATGTACTGTTCCGGCTGCGCTCCTTTGTATTTCATATCAAGGAACGGTCCCTCAAAATGCACGCCCAGGATCTCTGCACCAGTATAGCCCTCTCTCACCACTTTTGCAACATTTTTGAGCGCATTGGTGAGTACTTCTTCACTCTGTGTGATCGTCGTCGGGAGCAGAGCTGTAACTCCCTCTTTTACGATGTTCGCCACCCAGTTGCGAAGCCCCTCTTCTTCTGCGTCATTCGTATCAAATCCATATGCGCCGTGACAGTGCACATCGATAAATCCTGGCAGGATGCGCGCTTCCCCATAATCCACATCGGCCGGCTTTGAGCCATAGCCGCAGACATCTGCGATTTTTCCATCTTTTATCTCGATCTGTGCTTCCATAAACTGATCCGCGATCCAGACCTTTTTACTCTGAATAATCATAACAAACTCCTCCTTGATTCTTTAATTTTTTTATTATATAATTTAAAAAGTACAAACATAAATATTTAACAGAGGGAGTGATCGCGATGGTCAAGACTACTGATAACAGCTTTGAGCCTTACGGAACATTTTACGATGAACCGGTCGATATAGAAAAGCTCGGCCTGACCAGCTATGAGATCAACTCGACATCCAAAAAGCTGGATCAGCTCTTTTTCCTTCCCTGTGAAGCATATATTGAGTGCTCTCAGGGTACGGCACGGATTCTTATCAGCGACGTTCCCAATGCAGGCGAACTCAGGACATTCCCCGTGAGGCATCATATAAAACTCGTCCCTGATACATATTTTAATCTCGTCCCGCTCTCCATACCTCTGACATGGAAACTCATCACTCCCGGCGTCGGACCGGATACTTTAAAACTTGCCACGCCGTATACTTATCAGCCGGTGTCCGTACCGTTTCACGTCCGCAGGATCATCGACTGCTGGTTTACCCGACAGGACGGGCCGTGCAACGTTATAAAACCCGCCAGCAGATCATATGAACTTCTCTATGTTTACGAAGGTTCCATGAATGTATCCCTGTCCAGCGGGAACTGTTCCATGCAGGCGCACGATCTCATCCTGTACCGGGCTGATGCCGTCTCGCTCAGCATAGAGTCGTCCTGCTCATATCTGACTGTGATCTTCGATGTGAATCAAAGAAAGACTCTCCACATCCTGAACCACCTGTTCCACTGTACGAGCGAGATGCAGCAGGTCCTCTGGAAGCTCCTCATTGAAAGCTTTGAGCACTCCTATTATACAAGAACGCTCCTTGTATGTTATCTTCAGGAGACGCTCCTTTTGCTCCTGCAGTTTTATGAGACAGTCAGCCACCAGACACTGCTCTCCGACAGTCACTCCTCGCGCAACGATCTTCTCTCTGAGATCCTTGCCTATATGAACAACCGGATCGCCGAACCGATCACCATTGAAGAGATCTGCCACGAGTTCTTTATCTCACGCTCGTCTCTCCAGGCGCTGTTCAAGACGCATCTGAACACGTCGCCCAAAAACTATCTGCTGAATATCAAGCTCCAGAAGAGTAAGGAACTGATCCGTGAAAATCAGTACACGATCAGCGAGATCGCCTATATGCTCGGTTTCAGTTCGATCCACTACTTTTCGCGCCTCTTCAAAAAATATTTTAACACAACGCCGAGCGCTTATGTGAAAAAGATTTCTGAGAGTCAGAACATACCGAAAAATCAATAGACGGATCAGTCTGATACGATCTCCTGAATACTGAATCGTGAGATCTGGATCACCGTGCTCTTGTTGATCTCCACATCGATGACATTATTCCTGATCTTCACGATCTTTCCGTAAATACCGCCGCTGAACATGATCCTCGCTCCGACCTGTATCCCCTCCTGGAGTTTCCTCATCGCCTCGCGGTTCTTCTTCATGTTCCGCGAGGATATAAAGATCAGCACGATCGCGCATATGCCGATCAGGACTCCCACGGTCACGCAGGTCCAGATGATGATTTCTAAATTCATACTTTATCGTTCCTCCTTATCAGAACATGGTCTGCCTGCGGCAAACCATGTTCCTCGTTTCTGTCATTCTTATTTTCTCGTATATGGATACAGAGTCACGCCTTTCACAACCCTGTTCACTTCTCCTGTCGGACACGGATTATCCGGTGTAATGGACAGAGAAAGTGATTTCAGGACTGCCAGCGTCTGCGCGAACAGGATATAGTCAAGTCCGAGGAGCACATTCTCATGGGCCTCATCGAGATCATATGCCACCGCATAGTCTGCAAGAGAAGCCGCTTCATCATCCGGAGTCCTCATCACCGCTGCGATCTTATTTCCCTTACGCTGTCCGCTCATCTCTTTGATAAGATCCATCTCATACTGTCTCGTGTACGGATCATCGCTGAGATAAACAACAGTAAGAGTCGTGTCGTCCACGATAGATTTCGGTCCGTGGCGGAATCCCATCGGAGTATCGTACATCGTAACAACCCGGCCGGCCGTCAGTTCAAGCATCTTGAGGGCTGATTCCTGAGAGGTGCCTTTCAGCGTGTTGCTCCCCAGATAGACGATACGGCGGAAGTCATATTCATCTACAATTTTCTGCGCGATGCCGTATCTGTTATCCAGGAAGTCCTGCCCTGCCGCTGTGATTTCCTTTACTTCTCCGAGCGCCTTGTCCAGCTCTTCCAGATGGAAACAGAGATACGTCGCCAGATACATGTTCGAGTAGCTGGAGGTCATGGCAAAGCTCTGATCGTGCGTCTCATCTGTCAGATTGATCGCATAGCAGTTTTCCGTCTCAGCCGCCCGTTTGGACAGAGCGCCGTTCTTATTGCATGTGACAAAAAGATGATAAATGTGATCACACACGCTCTCAGCCGCATCGATAGCCCCCACAGATTCCGGTGAGTTTCCGGAACGTCCGAAGCTGATAAGGAGCGTCGGCTTCGTGCGGGACAGATAAGCCTCGGGAGTCGCTACGATGTCCGTCGTTCCGTATGATTTTACCTTGTGGTCAAGCAGCCCTGCGAGATGCGGAAACAGTGCGTTTCCCACGAACTCGCTCGTCCCTGCCCCTGTCAGGATTACGTCGTAATCGTCGCATTTGATCACCTGATCGATAAATTTCTGAATCTCATCTCTGTGCTCTGCGATCTGCCTGCATGTTTTCTCCCATGTGGCAGGCTGCTGATAAATCTCTGTCAGCGTAAAAGCCGAAGACGTTTCCTGCATTTTTTCCTGTGTTATTCCAAAGATCTCACTCATTTTTCTTCCCCTTTCTTCCCCGCCTTGTCACAGGCAGAATATGACGCCGCTGTCAGCGGCCGGTTATTTATGCTATGCAGATATCGCTCAGATCCCGTCCCCGGAGTCTTCCTGTACTACCTGCTTGAATTCGTATTTTATCACCTGTTCCTTTCCCGTCCCAAGAACTGAATCCGTCAGTTCGTCAAGGTCTTCCATAAACTTGCGGGACATCACGATCTCCACGAGCATCGGGAGATTCGTGCCTGCGATGATCCTAATATCCTCTCTGTCACGTCCGAGCTGCGCCGCTACATTGAAAGGAGTCCCGCCCATAAGATCTGTAAAAATGATGATTCCCTCACAGTCTTTCAGCTCGTCCAGCGCTTTTGTCATCTCGCGTGCGAGGTCTTCTGTACTGTATGACGGCAGGAAATCCACACTGCGGTACGCTTCCTGCTCGCCTGCGATCAGGTTCACGGAACTCGTGATACCTGAACCAAAATTTGCATGTCCTGTAACTATTAATCCGATCATGATATCTCTCCTGTCTTTCATTCAATGCCTGTATGTGCAGAGCGTGTTTCCTGGTCTTTACACATCTGCTTCACTCAGATATTTTTCAACAACAGGCATATAAACTGCCTTTGGGTGAAAACAGGATTTTGCACTCTGCATGTATGTAAGTGCGTTCTCGTCGTCCCCCAGATATGAATATTGTTTTGCAACCATATACAGTATTACGCCCAGCGCAAAGCCATAATATTTTTTAGAATTAATGTCCTCTGTCATATCATCGATCAGGTCGCTCCTGTCGTCCATCATCACTGCATATGACTCTTCATTGTAGCGGATAAACTTTTCATCCCCGGTTTTTCTGATCTCCCCGAGTATCCAGTCTGCGTATTTCCTGTTCTTTTTAATAAGAAAGGTGTGGAAATAAGTCTCAAGAAAGCTCTTCTTATCCGCCGGATCAGCGTATTCTGTCTTGAGCATATGGCGGAGCATCCCCTCGAACTTGTCTTCCTCATGGGTGATATAGTACGCCCTCATCTTATAAAGGTCGCATACATAATCCCCCAGAAGCCTGCGGGACATCTTCATATCCGCCACCTTTTCCACCAGCTCGCTGTCTTTCTTCTGAAGACCGTCGTTCATGGTACGGAGCTGGATGTTCTTCATTCCCTGGAAGATAAGATATCCGACCGCAGCGATCACTGCAATAAAAATAGTTATCGTACTCAAAAAGCCACCTGATTTCTTTCTGTAATAATATGAGGGGGGGATTAAAATCCCTCCCCTCACTCATCCTGACAGCCTCATGGCGTCAGGCATATACCGTTGTCGGTTCTGCCATTACTCGGCAGCTTCTTCAGGCTGTGGATACTCATACCACTCTACAAGAGGAGTATATCCGCCCGGAAGAGTATTTCCGTCTGCATCCATTGCCTGTGAGTTACCTGTCCAGATACCGAACGCACATCCCACGATACCTACTACGAGGATGAGGACGATACATCTTACTGGTGTCCAGCCTTTCTTAATCAGCGCATAGATACCAAGTGTGATCAGAAGCGGGATCAGCTTCGGCAGCACGCCGTCCAGCAGTCCCTGGATATTGATCTGTGTGTCGCCTACGATCATGCGCACTGTTGTAGCGCCATAGTTTGCGATCAAGCCGCCTACCACAAAGATACCAAGGATACTTGCCGCACGTGTAAACTCTTTCGCGTTTGACGTCAGCAGAGTAACCGCCTTTGTTCCAAGTCCGTAAGACCAGTACATAAGTCCGAAACGAACAACGAACTGAACTACGTTGAAGATGATCAGGAACAGGATCGCACCGATGATCTGGCCCTCCATAGCCATGTTGGCGGTAAGACCTGCCGTAATCGGAACAAGTGTCAGCCAGAACAGAGCGTCGCCGATGCCGCCGAGAGGTCCTGCCGCAGAAATACGTACGGAACGGATCGTCTTCGTATCAGCCTTGTTCTGCTCCAGTGAGAGAACGATACCCATTACGAATGTTACGAGGAACGGGTGTGTGTTCAGGAAGTCAAGGTTGTGAGCCATAGAAGCCTTGAGGTCTTCCTTGTTCGTATGTATCTTCTGGAGGCCCGGAAGCATTGACCAGAGCCATCCACAAGCCTGCATTCTCTCATAGTTGAAAGATGCCTGTAAGAAACAGGACAGCCATACCATTTTGTTTAACGTCTTATTATCCAGCTTCGGAGCCGGAGTCAGGTCCTGATATTGATCCGGAATATTATATGCCATCCTCGTCACCTCCTACATAGCCGGCGCCCGCGCCTGCGTTCTGTTTGATCTTGGTCTGTGTCGTGAAATCATAGATTGCAATAGCTGCACCTACAAATGCGCAGAGGATCAGAGTTGCTCCGGATGTAGTCTCGTTCGCGCTGCACAGAAGCGCCATAACGAAACCTGCAAGCAGGAATCCCCACATTTCCCCTGACATCATAACTTTCATAAGGATCGCAAATCCTACGAACTTCATAGCCCCGCCTGCTGCGTCCAGACCTGCCATTACCCATGAGAACTGGTATGAGAAGTCCTGAAGCGCGTCGCCAAGTGCAGAACCGCCGTACAGACCTGCTACTGCAAGGACACCGAACAGGCATCCGAGAACACCCATCTCAAGGAAGTTGATATTGCGGATACCCTTTACGTTTGCCTCTTCTGCATATTGGTCAGCCTTAGCCATCATACCTGACATAAATGTAAATGTCAGAGTAACTGCGTACTGTCCGAATACTGCGAACGGAATAGCAAGGCCAAGCGCTGCACCAACGCCGTCTGCGGTAGCTTCCATATTGAGCGATACCGCGAAGATCGTCGCCATGATACCTCCGAGGATAGCGTTCGGCGGCTGAGCGCCACCGATCGGCATACTGCCGATCTGGATGAGCTGATATGCTCCTCCAACTACGATACCAAGCTCAAAGTTACCAAGGATAGCGCCGATGATCGGGCAGGTAACGATAGGCTGGTACAGAGACTCTAAAAAGCTGAACTGGTCGATACCCATGATAAAGGCTACCACAAAGACCAGAATTACCTGGATAATTGATATCTCCATGTCTACTCCTTTCCTGTTTAACTAATAAAACCCTTTAGCTAATAAAACTTTTTTTGATCACTTTTGATCATTTGAACAATTTGTCGATGTTCTCGGCCGGCGTGTCAGGAACACGTTTGATCTCGAGTTCCACGCCCAGCTCCTGCAGCTTTTTGAAAGTTGCCACATCGTCGTCGTCCACTGCAACCGAAGTTGCGACCTGACGTTTCCCATCAGCCATGTGCATATTGCCGATATTTACTTTCTTGATCGGCACTCCGCCTTCTACGAGCTTAAGCACATCCTGTGGTGATTCGCAGATAATTGCAATGTGCTGATTCGCGGAAGCTTTGTGGATGATATTGATCGTCTTTTCCAGAGTGAAGAATCTTGTCTGTGCATACGACGGCGCAGCCATGTTCATCAGGCTCTGACGGAACTCATCTCCGGCAACTTCATCGTTTGCGACAAGCAGAAGGTTTGCCCCTACTACGCCGCACCACTGAGTTGCCACCTGACCGTGAATCAGCCGATTGTCAATTCTCGTCAACCGAATATCTGGCATGCTCGCATCCCCCTTTCTTTAAAATATTTAGCAATCAGCGGACAGTTCAAAGCCCCACTCCTCATGCCGTTTCAACAAACCTTTCCCCGCTGGCTGCGGGAACTAAAATCTGCTTACATGCACTATTATACCAGACTTTTGACCTATAAGTTTGCACTTTTTATGCATCCTCTTGCATTTTTGATTATATAATTTTAATAAAAATATTATGCAATTTTCATTTTTTTATTACAAAGCTTACAATTTCTTACATTTTCTTTATTTATTATATTCAGAAACCCGGCCAGACAGACGTACTCTTTATTTCCGTGGATAACATTCTCCCATACATTTTGCATTTTTATGCATAACTTTACATTTTTATGCATAATTATTATTTAATAAATTTTCTCTTGCATAAATATAACTTCTGGTGTATAGTATGGTGTAGCTTGCAGATAATCCGTATAGCAAAAGGGAGCGCACCGGCCGGCATACGGCCGGAAAGATTAATAAAAATACATTCAGGAGGTTATCAGAAAATGAGTAAAGAGAAAGTAGTTTTAGCATATTCAGGGGGACTTGACACAACCGCGATCATCCCGTGGCTCAAAGAGACATTCGGGTATGACGTCGTCTGCTGCTGTATCGACTGCGGCCAGGGAGAAGAACTTGACGGGCTTGACGAGAGGGCAAAACTCTCCGGCGCTTCCAGATTATATATTGAAAATATCGTAGATGAATTTGCCGAGGATTTCATCATGCCGTGCGTAAAGGCAGGCGCTGTATATGAGAATGCATATCTGCTCGGCACATCCATGGCGCGTCCGGCCATCGCGAAGAAGCTTGTTGAGATCGCCCGCAAGGAAGGCGCTGTTGCCATCTGCCACGGCGCGACAGGAAAAGGAAACGACCAGATCCGTTTCGAGCTTGGTATCAAGGCTCTCGCTCCGGACATCAAGATCATCGCTCCATGGCGTATGACAGACCTCTGGACCATGCAGTCCCGCGAAGATGAGATCGAATACTGCAAAGCACACGGCATTGATCTCCCGTTCGACACAAAACACAGCTACAGCCGCGACCGCAACCTGTGGCACATCAGCCATGAGGGACTGGAGCTGGAGGATCCGTCCGTAGAACCGAACTACGACGATCTGCTCGTACTCAGCGTGGCCCCGGAGAAAGCTCCCGACGAGCCGGAATATGTGACCATGACATTCGAGGCGGGTGTTCCGAAGACGATCAACGGAAAAGAGATGAAAGTAGCCGATATCATCACAGAGCTCAATAAACTGGGCGGAAAACACGGCATCGGCATCGTCGATATCGTGGAGAACCGTGTAGTAGGCATGAAGTCCCGCGGCGTATACGAGACGCCCGGCGGAACGATCCTGATGGCCGCTCACCAGCAGCTTGAGGAACTGATCCTCGACCGCGCTACATACGAAGTGAAAAAAGAGATGGGAAATCAGCTTGCTCAGGTCGTATACGAAGGAAAATGGTTCACACCGCTGTGCGAAGCGATCCGCGCATTTGTAGATGTAACACAGCAGTATGTAACAGGCGAAGTAAAATTCAAACTGTATAAAGGCAACATCATCAAGGCCGGCGAGACGTCCCCGTACTCCCTGTACAGCGAGTCGCTGGCAAGCTTCACCACAGGCGATATGTATGATCACCACGACGCAGACGGATTCATCACACTGTTCGGTCTGCCGCTTAAGGTCCGCGCGATGAAGATGCAGGAGCTCTCAAAAGAGAATCAGAAATAAAATCTGCAGACTCATCTCGTAATTTCAGAAATGATTTTAAAGAAAGACGGAAACCGGAAAACGCCGGGATCCGTCTTTTTTATCTCTGCCAGCAGCCCCGGCAGTATCTTCTCTGCATAGGTTTCCTGAGCCTTTTTCACAAATATTCATTATTATTTTCCATTATTATATTTACATCGCCGTATACACCCACAGGTTATTGATCTGATACTCCAGCCTGCTGTAATCCCACAGCTTCTCGCTGCGCACCCTGCTGTTCGGATCATTTACCCTGATCTTCCCGTCTTCGATCCCGGTCAGCACGATAAAGTGTCCGGTCGTCGTAAAGTCTCCCGGTCTCATACTGCATATGATCGGATGTCCGCTCTCAAGAGCAGAGAAGACCTGATTCTCGCTCAGTCCCATCTCCTCCCCGTAGATTCCGAACTGCTGCGCGCCGTCCGTCATCAAGATCCAGCTCGTACCGGAATCTCCCGCATAGTATCCGTTCCCGGCAGAAAACTGAGCCACCTTATACGGCGTCACCGTATTGGTTCCGGTGAGTCCTGCCGCCACCATGGCGATCGCCGTCGGCCCGCATCCGTTGACTGCGATCATATCATCCGCATAAAACGCATATCCCCATCGTTCATCCCACTGCAAGAGCAGAGGGATCTCTCCCCGCACTACTTCGCCGACTGTATCCGCCGGAGACGTATCTTTCTTTTCCGGATAGTCATAGACAAAATCCACTGTCTCTTCATTGTTTTCGAGCAGTTCGATCAGCTCTTCCGGATACTGGTCTTTATTTGCCATGATCTCCCATACTTTCGGATTAATCAGAGTCATCACTTCCAGGCTGTTCTGTCCGCTGATCATATCTTTTACCCACAGGGCTGCCATGACCATCGGGATGATAAGCGCAATGCAGAGTATGCTCTTCAGGATCCTGCGCTTTATTCTTCGTCTGCCCTTTTTGCCGCGCTTTCCTGACCTGCTGTCCCCTGTATACCGGCTTCCCGCATACCTGTTTACTTTATATCTGTACACTTTATATCTGTTCCCTTTGTATCTTCTTTCACTTACCCTGTCCTCCCACATAAGGATACCGCCTCCTTTTCAATAAGGAGATTATATCCCCACTTTCCGACAAACTTTTAGAAAGAATTCTTAATATTTGTCAAAGATGCTTTCATCGTTATCTGTCCTGATCCTCTCTGTCATTCGTGAGGTTCAGTCTGTCAAAAATATAAAATGTCAATCCCATAAGCATACCGACCACACATGCCAATACCATCCCTGTGAGTTCAATGCTTCCGAACTGTACCGTAATGCCGGACAGGCCGACAACGAAGATCACGGACGTCATCGCCATATTTCTGGATTTATTATAATCCACCTGGGATTCCACAAGGATACGGATACCCGACGTCCCGATCATACCGTACAGCAGAAAAGAGATACCGCCGATGACAGGGCCCGGGATCGTATTGATCAGCGTCGTCATTTTCCCGATAAAGGAGCAGACGATAGACAGCACTGCCGCTCCGCCGATCACATATACGCTGTATACCTTTGTCATCGCCATGACGCCGATGTTCTCACCGTATGTCGTCGTCGGCACAGATCCGATCAGACCCGAGAGCATACTGGAAAAGTTATCAGCAAAGAGGGAACGGTGAAGCCCCGGATCTTTTAACAGATCTCTTCCCACGATCTTGCTGGTCACGATCTGATGCCCGATGTGTTCGGAGGTAATGACAAGCAATACCGGTATGATGGTCACGATCGCCTCCCACTTAAATTTCGGCAGTGAAAAATTCGGTATCGAGAAGAGCGGCGCAGCCGCAACATCCGAAAAATCTACAATGCCGCAGACAAGAGCAGCCGCATATCCCGCGATGATGGCGACCAGGATCGGAATGACCGACAGGAAACCGCGGAATAAAACGGATCCGAGCACCGCAACCAGGAGCGTCACGAGAAATACGACCACATTTCTGACATCGGTCACTTCCTCCGTGAGCCCGGCGTTGGACGCTGCCGTTCCCGCAAGTTCAAGTCCGATCAGGGCAACGACGGGCCCCATCGCCGCAGGCGGGAGCACCACATCGATCCAGCCAGAGCCAAACTTATAGATAAGTACGGCCAGTACACAGCCAAGGAATCCCACCACCACGAATCCTCCCAGTGCGTATTCATACCCCCACTTGGAGATCACGACTCCAGCCGGAGCCAGAAAGGCAAAACTGGAGCCCAGATATGCCGGCGCTTTTCCCTTGGTGATCAGAATAAAGAGCAGTGTGCCGATCCCGTTCATAAAAAGTACGACCGCCGGGGTGATCCCGAATACAAAAGGCACGAGCACAGACGCCCCGAACATCGCAAACATATGCTGGATGCTTAACGGCGCCAACAGTTTAAACGGTACTTTTTCTTCCACCTGAATGATCCTCTTGTTTTCCATGTAAATCCTCCTGTCTGTTGCCCATCCTTATCAAATATAGACAACTATATCTTTTACATTTTATCACACCGCAGAGGGAAAAGGAACGGCCCACTGTTCCTTTATCGAACGCTGCCCGCTCATCTCCATACATCTTCTATGACTCTTCTCACATTGCCGTATACGATCTTGTCAAGCTGCCGCGGGGTGATCCCCTTTCTTTGAAACGCCTCCCACACAAGCTCCATATCTTCGACTCCTCTGACGCCCTCCGGCAGAGAGCCCGGATCGAATCCGTCGAAATCTGTCCCCAGGGCGACCGCATCCTCACCGGCTTTGCCTATCATCCACACCGCATGTGCCGCGATGCGCTCCACCCCGGCTCTTACGCCGGAGAGCGTCTCTCCTCTGACAGTCCCGGCGTCGTCTGTCAGAAAAGCCGAATAGAAATTAAGCCCTGCCACGCCGCCGTTTGCTCCCAGGGCATGCAGCATCTCATCGCTTAAATTTCTCGGATGAGGGCACAGGCTCCTGGCGTTGGAGTGGGACGCAGCGACCGGCAGCCTGCTGTGCCTGATACAGTCCCAGAAGCCGCCGTCCGACAGGTGTGATACATCGATGATCATCCCGAGCCCGTTCATCCTTTCCACTGTCCGGATTCCGAAATCCGTAAGCCCTCGCTCCATTACGGCCCCGTCACGGCTGTTCGGATATCCGATACAGTTGGCATAGTTCCATGTCAGCGTCATGAGGCGGACGCCTCTTTCATACAGGGCGTCCAGCCGGGAGAGCTGACCGTTCAGCACACCGCCCTCTTCTACTGTGAGCACTCCTGCCACCTTTCTCTCAAAACTGTCCTTTTCATCGTCCGACGGGATATCTCCTGACGTTTTAGCGATCAGGAAATCCTCTCCTGTCTCGTCATGCGCCTGTCTGATCATCTCAAGGACTGCCCCGTATGCTGTGTCCCACCTTTCTGCGCTCTCCCTGTCTGAAAGTGTGCTGTCCTTTGATCTGTCGTCATACACGTCATATTCGGCAACATTTACATAGCATGCTATGAATTGAGCCACGGCTCCCGCCTCTTTCAGTCTTTCGATATCTACAGACAGATAGTTCCTCCTCAGACTCTCCCGGATGTTTTTATCCTGCTTTCTCCTTTTTGCGATCTCGCTTAACGTATCGCAGTGCATATCGATCCATCTCATATATATCCCACCTCAGACATTTTTGTATTACTTCTGCGGCAGTCCCGGCCTGTGCGGACCGCTTTATATATACTATGTATAGTTTTCCATTATCTTACATATTCTATCATACATCAGATCAGCCCATCCGCATAATAACAGCAAGGAGAACATATGGAACCAAGAATCGGAATTATTGTGTGTGGTTTTACACAGGACCGCCAGTTTGTCACCAACCCGTATATACAGTCCGTCCGCTATGCAAAGGGCGTCCCTCTCGTACTGCCTGTTGTGCGCAGCGACCGTCTGCTCGATGAGTACACTGACCTCTGCGATGGGTTTCTCTTCTGCGGAGGAGGCGATATCACGCCTCTTCTGTTTGGCGAAGAACCCTGCCGGGGAAATGGAAAGACCGATGTTACGGTGGATCTCTTTCAGATCCGTCTCATGAAGAAAGTCTTACAGGCCTGCAAGCCTGTCTTCGCGATCTGCCGTGGGATGCAGATCTTAAGCGTCGCCTGCGGCGGCACGATCTGGCAGGATATCTCGCTGATCCCGGGCAAAACGCTCGACCATATGCAGCAGTCCGCCGCGCGCAGCGAAGTCAGCCACCGCATACGCACAGAAAAAGGAAGCCTCCTCAGAAAATACATCGGCTCAAATCTCTTTGTGAACAGTTTTCATCATCAGGCCGTAAATATCCCCGGAAAGAATATCCGGGTGAGCGCATGCGCCCAGGACGGCACGATCGAGGCGATAGAAGTAAAAAACCACCCATTCGCAGTCGGCGTTCAGTGGCATCCGGAATGCATGTACCGCACCTCTCCGGAAATGCGCGGTCTTTTTCACGAATTTGTATTCCATTCACTCATAAAGAGCGGTGATCCAGGACATACTAGTCTTTGAATTTATATATACAGAAGGAGGGTATGACAATGTCAGAGATTTCAATTCTTGATCTTCAGAACCTGCGCCATCTCATCGGCGGCTATTCTACCACACACTGCAAGATGACAGACTACGCTTCAAAAACAGAAGATCCCGAGATCAAAAAGCTGTTTCAGGACGCAGCAGACTCGGCTATGAAAAACAAGCAGGAACTCATGAAATTCCTGTAGTCGGATCACTGTATCCGGGAGCATCCAAACGATGATGACAGCGTATCACATCAGAAAGAAAAACAAACAGAAATTGATTCAGCGAGGTGTCAGAATGGACGAAAAGACGATGGTCGCCGACGCTCTTGTCGGCATAAACGGAGAACTGAAAATGTTCGGGGATATGATCGCGCAGACAGAAAACAAAGAACTCAAGCAGTGCTTAAAGCAGATCCGCAATCAGTGCGAGATGTCGCAGGAAAAGATGTATGACGCAGCCAGAGAACGCAGCTATTATGTTCCGGCAGAAAAAGCGACGCAGGCAGAGATCGAGCATGTAAAATCGATCGTACAGGCAAACTGATCTTTTTTCAGCATTGTCAGCGGGGACACTTAAGTGACATGATCTTACTGTGTCCCCGCTTCTGCTTTTCCTTTCTCCCTGCCGCTTACAGATTTCCTTTCAGAATATACTGTTCGATCGCCCTGGCAGCGCCGTCACGGCTGTTCGCCTCAGTCACGTGATCCGCCCGTTTCTTCAGAGCTTCCACTGCATTTCCCATAGCGATCCTGAAGCCGGAGGCGGCAAACATAGGCAAGTCATTTTCTCCGTCTCCGATGCACGCGATCTCATCCTTACCGATCCCCAGTCTGGCAGCGAGCGCTTTCAGCGCATTTCCCTTTGAGGCATACTCCGAAAACACCTCCGCATATATCGGAGTATACGCCCCTCGAAGAGCAGGATACCCCTCGAGAACAGAGTGCAGCTTCCTTTTCGATCCCGGCGTGATAAAATAGAACTGGAACTCTTCCACTTCACAGCCATTCCTGCTGATAAACTCTTCCATATCACGCACACAGTACGCGCCTTTTGCATCTTTTCCGTATAATATAAGCCCGGCCGCAGTGAGGACGCGCCCCTGCAGAAGATAGCGGTGCCGCACATGAACGGCGGTCCCAAGTCCTTTTCCCCTGCACTTTTCAAGCAGCGACAGTGCGTCTCTCTGCGGTATGGACGCCTGAAAGACTGTCTTCTTCTTACAGATATCGGTCACTTTCGCTCCATTCGAGCTTATCACATAACGGAACAGCCCCTGATTCGCATAGTCGTCGCGGCTTCCGGTCCTGCAAAGCGTTCCCGCCGCCAGCCTGTGGGGAAGGCACTCCAGATTGCGCCCGGTAGCCGGGACGATGACGACACCTCTTCTGGCTGCTTCTCTAAGAGCGCTCAGTGTCCTGTCCGTCATCCGGCTGCATCTGTCCAGACATGTGCCGTCCATGTCAACTGCAAGTAATCTGATCATTCCGTCTCCTTGTCATACGTCGTTTATTTTGCAATTGTGTTATCATCTTCCGCGATCTCGCGCGCGACATACACTCCGCTTGCGGACGCATGGGAGAGAGAGTGCGTCACGCCGCTTCCGTCTCCGATCACATAGAGCCCTTTGTGTATCGTCTCAAGGTGCTCATTAAGCCTTACTTCCATATTGTAGAACTTTACTTCCACACCATAAAGCAGGGTATCGTCATTTGCCGTACCCGGAGCGATCTTATCCAGCGCGTACACCATCTCAATGATGCCGTCGAGGATCCTCTTTGGAAGCACAAGGCTCAGATCTCCGGGCTCCGCGGAGAGCGTCGGGCGGACAAACCCCTCTTCGATCCTCTTCGTCGTACTTCTCCTGCCGCGGATCAGATCGCCGAATCTCTGGACAAGCACGCCGCCGCCGAGCATATTGGACAGGCGCGCGATGCTCTCTCCATATCCGTTGCTGTCCTTGAAAGGCTCTGAAAAATGTTTCTCCACCAGCAGGGCAAAATTCGTATTGTCTGTCTGCTTCCCCGGATCCTCGTAGCTGTGTCCGTTTACTGTTACAATCCCGTTCGTGTTCTCGTTTACAACGATCCCGTGAGGATTCATACAGAATGTCCGCACTTTATCCTCAAATTTTTCTGTTCGGTATACGATCTTGCTCTCATAGAGCTCGTCCGTCAGGTGGGAGAAGATCACGGCCGGAAGCTCCACGCGCACGCCGATATCCACGCGGTTTGACTTCGTGGGTATATCCAGTCCCCCGCAGACTTTCTCCATCCATTTACTGCCGCTCCTGCCGACGGAGACGATGCATTTCGTACATTCGTCCGCCTCTCCTCCTGCGGTCACTCTGTAGCCGTCCTCTGTCCTGTCGAGATCGTCTACATGACAGTTAAATCGGAATTCCACCTTTTCTTTCAGTTCCCTGAACATATTTTCCAGCACGATGTAATTGATGTCCGTACCGAGATGTCGGACCGATGCATCCAGAAGCTTCAGCTTGTTCTGCATGCACAGCTTCTTGAACTTCGTGCCCGCGGTCGAATACATCTTTGTTCCTTCGCCGCCGTAGCGGACATTGATCTCGTCGACATAGTTCATCAGATCGACGGCGGTCTCTTTACCGATATATTCGTAGAGTGTCCCGCCGAAATCATTGGTAATATTATATTTCCCGTCCGAAAATGCGCCTGCGCCGCCGAATCCGCTCATGATCGCGCATGTCCTGCAGTTGATGCAGCTCTTTACTTTCTTTCCATCTATGGGACATTTTCTCTTCTCAAGCGGATTACCCGACTCGAATACCGCTACCTTAAGCTGTGGCGCTTTCTGCATCAGCTCATAGGCCGCAAAGATACCGCCCGGCCCCGCTCCAATTATGATCACATCATATCTGCTCATATTTATTCTTTCCTTTCCCATACTAAGTTCTTTCCCGCTGTCGGGCTTCCGCGGCCCTGCGCGGTTATGCCCGCCCGTGGAGCGTGGTTTCTGCTTCCGCGCGCGGCACAGTCCTTATTCCTCGCGGAGCACAGCCCGCACGATCTTTTTCGTCTTCGGCAGCCAGAACTGCACGAGCGGTCCTGTCAGAAATACCGCCGCCACTGTCCCCGCGTTGCTGTTGATGACAAGAGACATTCCCGCAGATAAAATCACACATCCAAGCACCATGCTGACGATACGCACTGCCATCCCCTCCTCTGCATTGATATATCCGCCAAGCATCCAGCTGAACAGATCGATGATCGGACCGCCGCAGAAAGCACGTACGACGGTTCCCGGCTTCACATAGCCTTTTGTGGTGAGCAGCATCACAACCATAAGGACGCACAGCACGATCACATGGACCGTCCCCACAGTGAGTCCGAAGATCCTGGACAGCCCCTGGATAAATACCGTGAATGTGTCCGTACCCAGTTCAGACAAAAGGAACAGGGTAACTCCAAGATGGGCGACTGTCAGTCCGATCAGCAGGAGGACGAGCGCTTTCGCCCAGTCCGCCGCGCTTCTTCCCGAAGTATCCGACGCAAACTTCTCTTTCTTTTCCATAACACATTTCCCCACTGTCCCTTATATATTTCTCCATCATCGGACACATCCTGCCCGGAGCGCCTTTTGTTCGACAAAAAAGTCTCCTGTGGAATGTCCCGCAGAACAAAAAACCACCGCCCCACTTCTCCTGAAAGGCCTGTGGAACGGCAGTTCTGCTTCATCTTATCGAGCGGGACTATTCCATTTCCGAAAACTGATCTTTCCCAACTCCACACAGCGGGCAAAGGAAATCATCCGGAACATCTTCCCATGTTGTGCCGGCTTCGATGCCGTTGTCCGGATCGCCTGTCGCCTCGTCATAAATGTATCCACATACATCACATACATATTTTTTCATTATCTGATACCTCCTGTAATCACCATAAAGTCTTCTGCATCATATACTTTTCTTATGCAGAAATTTCTTCCGTAAACATAATATCATACATGCCCTGCTTTTTCAATGTTCTTTTGGTTTCTCCCGAAGTCCCAGTATCCCGTTTACAAGGATCTTCACGTCGTCAAAGATATAGTCAAATGCTCCTGCCTGGCACATATTGATGAGTACCATGCCGATCGGCACTGCAAGGATCATCCACAGAATACCGCCCATCCGGTAGCCGATGTATAGCAGGATCAGAGTAACCAGGGGATTAAGCCCCACACTGTCCGCCACGAGCTTCGGCTGCAGGAGCTGATGTACGGCCTGAGTGATCACATAGATGACGATAAGGGCGACTGTCATCTTGTAATCCCCCATGAAAAATTTATAGGCCGCCCATGGGATCATGGCAGTCCCTGTCCCGAAAAACGGCAGGAAATCCAAAAAAGCGATCAGAAACGCCACAAGGACAAAATATCCTGTGCCAAGCGCTCCCAGTCCCACAAGCAGGATCAGGAACACGATCACCATGATCTTAAACTGCGCCTTAAAATATCCGCCCACGGCATATCTCAGATTGTCCATCACGAGCGTCATCCGCTTCTGCACAGGTTCAGGCGACACTTTCCTTATCCAGCTCAACACTTCTTCTCTCTGCACGATAAAGAAATAGGCCGACAGAACTGACACGAGGAAAGAGATCAGATAGTAGGGCACGCTTTTGGCGATGTTGCCCGCCACTGTCACAGTCGGCTCACTTATATTTGACACAAGGCTTCCCATATACTGATCCAGGTTCTCGACTGCTGCGTTCCATCCGTTCTGCACGCCGACAGGCAGGCGTTCAAAAATGCCTGAGAGCGTATCTCCGATCTGCCGCAGGCCTGCTTCGAGCTGCGCATACATCTCGGGAAAGTTGTTTATCAGCTCGCTGATCTCTTCTGTCAGCTTGCTGACAGCGAAGTACAGACCGAATACGATCAGCGCCAGCACGAGTATGACGATCAGCGCGGAGCCGAGTTTCTTGACGATCCGAAGACGCTTTTCCAGCCAGTTTACGAGCGGCGCGGCAATGGCCGCAATGATCCATCCGATCACAAACGGCACAAAGAACCGTATGAGGTTCCAGCCTATGATTACAAAAGCCACGGTAGCCAGAAGACTGAACAGCAGTCTTAACGCCACCTGCCAGTAAGGACGATTATTCTCCATCCTGCGCCTCCTCGTTCGTTTCAAAACATTCTGTTCCAATCAGTTCCCATATCTCGTCTCTCCCCTGCTTCGTAGAAGAAGAAAAGGGGATCACTTTTGTCCCCGGAACAAGCTCCAAGCCCTCTTTTATCATCTTTACATGCTTCTGCACCTGACTGCGCTTTATCTTGTCGAGTTTTGTCGCGATTATGACCGGATGATAACCCTGCTCAACTACCCAGCGGTACATCATCTTATCGTTTGCAGACGGCGCATGGCGGATATCTATAAGCAGAAAGACCGCTCTTAGCTGCATGGAACCATGCAGATACCTCTCGATCATCCTGCCCCACTGCTCTCTCTCTTTCTCAGAGACTCTGGCGTATCCGTAACCGGGCAGATCCACCAGATAGAGTTCACTGTTGATATTATAGAAATTGATCGTCTGCGTCTTCCCCGGCGTCGCCGAGATACGCGCATATGACTTGCGGTTCATGAGCGCGTTGATCAGAGATGATTTTCCCACGTTTGATTTCCCTGCAAATGCCACCTCAGGCTTATCGTTTGCAGGCAGGGCGCTCGTCACCCCGCATACCGTCTCCAGATCTATGTTTCTTATTACCATATCATTCTCCTGTCAGCGCGGCTTCCAGCACTTCATCCATGTTTTCCACATATATGATTTCCAGTCCTTTTGTGATCTCAGATGAAAGTTCTTCCACATCTGTCGTATTTTCTTCTGGAACAACTACCGTCTTCATCCCTGCGCTCTTTGCCGCCAGCAGCTTCTCTTTGAGCCCGCCGATCTTAAGCACCCGTCCGCGCAGCGTGATCTCCCCTGTCATGGCAAGGTCAGACCGCACTTTCTTCTCCGTGATCGCAGAGAGCATGGCTGTCGCCATCGTGATGCCTGCCGACGGACCGTCTTTTGGCACCGCGCCCTCCGGTATGTGGACATGGATATCATGCTTCTCAAAAAAGTCTTCTGCAATATCATATTTCCTGCTCACCGAACGGATATAGCTGATGCCTGCCCGGGCTGACTCTTTCATCACATCGCCGAGCTGTCCGGTCAGCATGAGTTCTCCGCTGCCGGGCATCACACTGACCTCGATCTGCAGTGTGTCCCCGCCTACGCTCGTCCACGCCAGTCCCCGCACGATACCGATCTCCGGCGCGGGGTTGGCCATCTGATACGTATGTTTCTCTTTGCCGAGAAACCTGTGGATGTTACGATCCGTCACTCTGATCTTCCTGCGCTCCGTCGTAAGGATTTCCTTGGCTGCTTTTCGGCATACGTTGCCGATCTCGCGTTCAAGCTGACGCACACCCGCCTCTTTCGTATAGTTGCGCGCCATCTTCCAGATCGCATGTCTGCTGAACGTAAGCTGGTCCGATGCAAGGCCGTTCTTCTCAAGCTGCTTTGGGATCAGATGCTCCAGAGCGATATGGAGCTTCTCATTCTCCGTATAACTGCTGATCTCGATGACTTCCATGCGGTCCAGAAGCGGTCTGGGAATCGTCTGGAGCGTGTTTGCCGTTGTGATGAACATAACCTCCGAGAGATCCAGAGGGACTTCCAGATAATGGTCGCGGAACCTGCTGTTCTGCTCTGCGTCCAGCACTTCCAGCAGAGCGGAGAAAGTGTCTCCTTTATAGTCTGTGCTCACTTTGTCAATCTCATCCAGAAGGATGACCGGGTTTTTTACCCCGGCTGTACGGATGCCGTTCGCGATCCGCCCCGGCATGGCCCCCACATACGTCTTTCTGTGTCCCCGGATCTCTGCTTCGTCGCGTACGCCGCCCAGAGAGATCCTCACATAAGGCTTTTTCATCGCCCGCGCAAGCGATTTTGCAATAGAAGTCTTGCCGGTCCCGGGAGGTCCGGCCAGACAGAGGATCGGGCTGTCGCCTTTTTTCGTCAGCGTCCTGACCGCAAGAAATTCCAGGATGCGCTCCTTGACCTGTTCCAGGCTGTAATGATCTTCTTCAAGCACCTGTTTTGCATATCCAATATCGTTGATATCCTTTGCCCTTTTGTTCCAGGGCATCTCAAGGAGCGTCTCGATATACGTGCGTATAACGCCGTTCTCCGCTGAGGAGTTCATGGAACTTTTGAACCTGTTGATCTCTTTTTTGAGTTTGTCTTTTACTTCTCCGGGCGCTTTGAGTTTCCTGAGTGCATTCTCAAACTCTTCCGCATCCGATATGGCGGAATCCTCACCGAGTTCCTCACGTATCAGTTTTAACTGTTCCCTTAAGATATATTCACGCTGATGTTTATCCACGCGCTCCTTGACTTTTTGCTTGATCTCCTCTTTGATGTTCATGATCTGGACTTCGTTGACCAGCTTGAAAGCAAGCTTCTCATACCGCTTCCAGAAATCCGTCTCATTGAGTATTTCCTGCTGATCTGTATAGTAGAGAGGAATATTTGCCGCGATCTGGTCCACCAGCTTTTTTATTCCCCGGATTTCAAGGAGCTGAGAAACTGATTCTTTCGACATCTTTCCATTCTTCGAGGTATATTCGACGAGCATATCTTTCAGCCCGCGCTCCATCGCCTCGTCGTTTAGTTCG